>DATHOV010000537.1:0-15959 GCA_035484515.1 Lysobacteraceae bacterium | reverse complement strand
GATCGCCTATGCGTTCACCTTCGACGCGGCCTACGCCCTCACGCTGCGCCAACGCTTCCACATGCGCCATCGCGCGTACGCCGGCTGGAACGTGTATTCGATTGCATGGACGGCCCTGCTGATGGCCTCCATCGCGGGATGGCTGCTCACCGGCAATCCTTTCTTCGCCGGCCTGCTGGCCTTCCTGATTTTCCTGCTGGTGTTCCTGGTGTTTTCGCGCGCTCGCCTGTTTCGCCGGCGGGTGTCCCAGTCGCCGTTTTTCGGCGAAGCCTTCGCGATGGAATGCTCGGAGGCCGGATTCTCCCTGCACGGCACGCAGGTCGATACAAAGGCCACATGGGCCATCGTGACGCGGGCGATCGCATTCACCGATGGCCTGCTGCTCCTGTCTGGACCGCAGCAGGCACGCTGGCTTCCCGATGCCTGCCTGACACGCGGCAGTCCGGAACAGGTGAGGGCTCTCATCCGCGGCCAGGTCGTGAACTACAGGAGCATCGGATTTCCGAAGCTTCGTCAGAATTTCCGGAGGGCGGCCTGAAGCCGATCGCATTCGCGCGTGATCGCGATGCCGGCCGCCATGCAGGCTGGAATGACGATACTCGCGATCGTTCCACGCGATTGTCGTTCGCAGCGAATAGTTCGTCTTTCGAGCTGAAGTCATCAGCTATCGCGCGAATGATTCGTCTTTCGCCGCGAATGATTGATCTGCTGCCGTCTTTCCCGGCGAAGCGATTGCCCTTCGCTGCGAATTTGCGGCAAAGCCGCTCATTCCGGGCATTGATCGAGCACGCAGGCTGGGCTGACAAGGCCAGCCTGTCGACGCAGCTACGAAGCCGGGCTTGTCAGCCCGGCCTACAAACGATCCAGATCCTTTGCGACAACAACGTCGCCCTCGAATCCTGCCGCGCGAATCGACTCCAGCAATTCATCGTCGTCCTCGAAGTGCCGCACTATGTGATGCAGCACCAGCAGCTTCGGCTTTGCCTCGGCGGCGAGCAAGCCAAGTTCGATATCGGACGTGTGGAACTGTCGCATGTAGCTCGGCCATGCCTCGCCTCCGCCGCGCAGCTCGGGCGCAACCTGCGAGGCCGGATATACCTCGTGCACCAGCACGTCCACGTCGCGCGAAGCCTCGAGGATCGTCTTTGTCGGTACGGTGTCGCCGGAAATCACGATCGAGCGGTTCGGCGTGTCGATACGGAATCCGAATGCCTGTTTCCAGCAGCCGTGGACGACCGGGATCGCGGTCACCCGCACGCCGTCTTTCGCGTACACCACGCCGCCAGCATCGGCGTCGTCGAACTCGTGCACCGCGACCTTGTAACCGGTCGTCGTCTGCCGCTCCAGCCCCTCGATGCGGACATGGATGTCCTCGTCCCAGGCGGCGAGGATGTGCCGGGTCATCTTCTTCAGTCCGACCGGTCCGTAGGCCTGCAAGGGCGTGCGCCGGCCCATCACCCATGTCGTCAAGATCAAATCCGGATAGCCGAGCGTGTGATCGCTGTGCAGGTGGGTAATGAACACCGCTTCCGGACCGCGGATCGACAGCCCGGCCGCCGCCATCCGCCGCATCACGCCGGCGCCCGCGTCGAACAGGAAGATCCGGCCATCGTGTACGACTGCGGTCGCCGGGCCGAAGCATTCCGGATCGGGTCGCGGCATGCCGGTGCCGAGCATCACCACGAAGGTACCCGCCGGCATGCGGCGCGCCGCACGGCGCAAGGCAGCCTTGCGTGCGGCGGATGCTGGACTCGATGGCGTGCGGGCGGGTCTGGGCACGGCTGCTTCATACCGATGTCGACGCGAACACGATGCACCAGGTCGCGATGGATCGCCATCCCGGTCGCACGATGATGCAGTGCGCGTTTAAACTCGCAATCCCGTGACCTTGTCGTTTCCCTGCACCGGATGGACGTGATGACGAAAACCGCATGGATCACCGGCGCGACTTCAGGCTTCGGGCGCGCTGCCGTCAATCGCTTCATCGAAGGCGGCTGGCACGTCATCGCCAGCGGCCGCCGTGCCGAACGCCTCGATGCCCAGCGCGATGAACTCGGCGCGGAACGCGTGCATGCAGCGGCGTTCGACATCCGCGATGCGGGCGCGATGAATGCCGCGATCTCCGCATTGCCCGACGGCTTCCGCGAGATCGACCTGCTCGTCAACAGCGCCGGCCTTGCGCAAGGCACCGGGCCTGCGCAGACCGCGAAGCTCGACGACTGGCGCACCATGATCGATACCAACATCACCGCGCTGGTGACGCTCACGCGCGCGTTGTTGCCGACCTTGATCGCGCAGCGTGGCGCGATCGTCAACGTCAGCTCGACCGCGGCGCATTACCCCTACCTCGGCGGCAATGTGTACGGTGCGAGCAAGGCCTTCGTCAGCCAGTTCTCTCTGAACCTGCGCGCCGACCTGCACGGCACCGGCGTGCGCGTGACCGCGCTCGAACCGGGCATGGCCGAAACCGAGTTCACCCTCGTGCGCACGCACGGGGACCAGGCCGCTTCGGACAAGCTCTACCAGGGCGCGCATCCGATCACAGCGGACGACATCGCCGAAACACTGTGGTGGATCGCGACGCTGCCGCCGCACCTCAATGTCAACCGGTTGGAGATGATGCCGGTGAGCCAGTCCTTTGCGGGGTTCCAGATCCACCGTGATGCTTGAGTCCAGGAAACGACAACCCCCTCTCCCCACCCCGAGCGCATGGCGCTCGGGCGTTCAAGGACGCGCGTCCTTTCACCCCGTTGCAGAGAGGCAAGCAAGCGCTACGCGAGCGTGGTCGCATCCAGATAGGTGTATCCGGTCAGCCCCTTTTCCAGCGCGGCGCCGAGTTCACGCGCAGTTTCCGTCGGCAGGTTTGCCGCCGCGATCCTGTCGCGATAGGCCTCGCGCAATTTCGCGAGATCGTAACCCACGTAATCGAGCATCACGTCCGACGTATCCCCACGCCGCGAGCGCTCGAATGTGTAGCCATCGCCGGCGAGACGCACATTCACCGCGTCGGTATCGCCGAACAGGTTGTGGATGTCGCCGAGCGTGTCCTGGTAGGCGCCGACCATGAAGAAGCCGAGCCGGTAGCTCTCACCCTCGCGCAACGCATGCACGGGCAGCGAGCTGTCGAGCGCGCCGTCGTCGACGTAGGTGTCGATGCGGCCGTCGGAATCGCAGGTCAGGTCGGCGATCACGCCGCGTCGCGTCGGCTCCTCGTTCAATCGCGCGATCGGTGCGATCGGGAACACCTGGTCGATCGCCCACACGTCGGGCACGGACTCGAACACGCTGAAGTTCACGAAGTACTTGTCGACCAGGCGCTCGTCGAGTTCATCGAGCACCGCGCGGTGGCTCTTTTCGTCGTAGCTCAGGCGCGTGCGCACGCCGTGCGCGATCGCGTAGAACAGGTCGTCGATGCGCGCGCGGTCGGTCAGGCCGATCTGGCCGAGTGCGTACAGCGTCGTACCCTCGGCGTGGTGGTGCTGGGCTTCGTGGAAGAGCTCTAGCGCGGAACGCTCGCCGAGCTCGGCGTGCAGTTCGCGCAGGTGGCGGATCACGTTCGGCTCGTCTTCGCCTTCTGCGGGCACCGAGCCTTCTGGTGCGCGCTCAACCTCGGAGACGTTCGCGACCAGCACCGCGTGGTGCGCGGTCAGCGCACGGCCGGATTCGGTCAACACCATCGGCTGCGTCAGTCCGTGTTCGGCGCATGCTTCGGCGAGTGGCTGCACGATGTTGGTCGCGTACTGTACAAGCCCGTAGTTGATCGAACAGAAGCTGCGCGAACGTGTGCCCTCGTAGTCCACGCCGAGGCCGCCGCCGACATCCATATAGCGGATCGGGCAGCCGAGCGCGCTGACTTCGACGAAGTAGCGCGTCGCCTCGCGCATGCCGCTGGCGATGTCGCGTACGTTGGAGATCTGCGAACCCATGTGGAAGTGCAGCAGTTCGAGGCTGCGCGTAAGGCCGGCCGCACGCAACTGGTCGATGAGGTCGGCAAGCTGGCGTGGCGACAGTCCGAACTTCGCCTTGTCGCCACCTGAGTTCTGCCACTTGCCCGCGCCCAGGGAAGCCAGGCGCATGCGCACGCCCAGGCCCGGGACGACGTCGAGCGCTTTCGATTCGGCGATTACGTGCGCGAGTTCGGACGGTTTCTCGATCACGATGAAGGTCTGCAGGCCAAGCTTGCGGCCGATCAGGGCGAGGCGGATGTATTCGCGATCCTTGTAGCCGTTGCAGACCACGACGCTGCCAGGCTTGGCGAGCGCGAGCACGGCCATCAGTTCGGGCTTCGACCCCGCCTCGAGCCCGAATCCTTCGCCACCAAGGCGTGCGAGTTCGCCGGCGACGCCGTAGTGCTGGTTGACCTTGATCGGATAGATCGCGGTATAGCCGCCCGGGTAGTCGAACTCGGCCATCGCGGTGGCGAACGCGCCCTGCAGGCGGCGCAGGCGATCTCCCAGGATGTCGGAAAAGCGCAGCAACAAGGGCAATTGCATGCCGTCCGCGAGCGCGCGATCCACGGCTTCAGGCAACGCGACGGAAGGGCCCTGCGCGCCATGCGGGCGTACCGCGATGCGGCCTTCGGCGTCGATGTCGAAATAGCCTTCGCCCCAGTTCGCGATCGAATAGGTGCGGCGCGCGCGGTCGATACTCCACTCGCTCATGCGCGAGGACTCCTCTTGCGGGCGCGCATTGTAGCGCCCGCGGAGCCGGAAGGCCGATCCGGGGATTGTCACGAGACGTAAAGCCGCATCCTTTACAATGCCGCTCTTTCCGCCTGCCGGTTGACCTGCCGATGAGCACACCCGATTCGACGTGGTTCCGCGAGGACTTCGAGCACACCGGCTCGTCGATCGGCTTCCGCATCGTGCGCAAGCTCGACGAAGTGCAGTCGCCGTTCCAGAAGATCGAGATCTACGAGACCACCGATTGGGGGAATCTCATGGTGATCGACGGCGCGACGATGGTCACCACGCGCGACAACTTCTTCTACCACGAGATGATGGCGCACGCGCCGTTGTTCACCCATCCCGATCCGAGGGATGTGGTCATCATCGGCGGCGGCGACTGCGGCACGCTGCGCGAGGCATTGAAGCATCCGGGCGTGCGCACGGCGGTGCAATGCGACATCGACGAGCAGGTCACGCGGATGGCGGAAAAGTATTTCCCCGAGCTGTGCGAATCCAACGATGATCCGCGCGCAACGGTGATGTTCGACGACGGCATTGCGTACATGGCCAATGCCGCGCCCGAAAGCATCGACGTGATTGTGGTCGATTCGACCGATCCGGTCGGCCCGGCCGAGGGCCTGTTTAATCGCGCCTTCTACGCGAATTGCCTGAAGGCGCTGCGGCCGGACGGCCTGCTCGTGCAGCAGAGCGAGAGCCCGCTCGCGCTGATCCACCTGATCCTCGACATGCGCGCGGCGATGCGCGATGCCGGCTTCCGGGACTTCAGGATCCTGCCGTTCCCGCAGCCCTGCTACCCGACCGGATGGTGGAGCTGCCTGATCGCCTCGAAGCAATCGCGCGATCTCGCATCGTTCCGTGCGGACGATGCGGCCGCGAAGGCATTCGCGACGAAGTACTACACCGCCGACATCCACCGCGGCGCTCTCGCGACACCGCCGTTCGTGGCTGAAGCCTTGCGCGGTTGAAAATCGCGCTTCGTGCGCGCGTGGCTAGTGGCAGGCGGCTGCGGCCTTGTGCACGCGGGTGAGCGAATCATGGTCGGAAGGCGGCGCGCTGCCTTCGGTTACCAGTTGCTGCCACAAGGCATCGCTGATGAGGCGATGGCGGCAAGCATCCTGCGGATCGGCCAGCACCTCGGCCAGATCGGCCTGCACCACCGCAAGATCGCGACGCAGCATCGCCGCATGCGGATCCTGGTCCACGAACGATTGCCGCAATGCGAGCGATTGACGGTATGCAACCTCTGCCGCTGCGCGATCGCCAAGCGCCTTCTGGGTCGAGCCTATGTTGTACCAACTCTGCGCAAGGTCGCCGCGCGTGGTGTCGTCGCTCGCATCGTGCGCGGCTATCGCCAGCTCGGCGTCGCGCGCCTTCGTGTAGCTCGCCAATGCAAGATCGTAGCGGTGCACATCGAAGTAGGCATCGCCGAGTTTCTGGTCGCCTAGCGCAACCTGGCGCCGCGCGGTCACGTCCGCCGGATCGGCCGCGGCGAGTTGCGCGAGCATGGCGCGATATCTGATGTAGGCATCCAGCATCGGCTGCTTGTCCGGCAGATTGGTCATGTTGTCGCCAAGATCCATCCACGAAAACGCCAGCATGCGGATCGCCGTCTGATCGCCCGGATGCGCCTGCGACCATTTCTGCAGGCGCGCGATGCTCTGTTGCAGCAGGTCGCGGGCCCGCTGCGGATGGTTGAGCCAGCCTTCGGTATAGCCGCGATCCTGCAGGGACTGCCCGATAAAGAGTTCGTAGGTGCGCTGATCCTTGCCGGGTCCGACGCGCTCCATGGTCGCTTGCGCCTGCGTGTAATCGTCCAATGCCGCCTGCAGCTTGTTGGTCCAGAACATCACGTTGGCCAGGCCTTCCTGCGCGCGCGCGATGCCGAACGTGCCGTCGGGGTCGCCCTTCGCCGCCAACGCGGTCCATTCCTTCAACGCCTGCTCGTCGGTACGCCCGGCGTCGGCAAGCGCATTGCTCTGGTACAGAGCGCTGGCCTGATGCAGCAGGATCTGGGCGTGCAGGTATTGGGCGCGATCGTCGTGTGGCGCAACGCGCAGGACGCTCTCGCTTTCCTGCCTGGCCTGCGCATAGCTTTTCAGCGCGCCCTTCACATCGCCGAGATTCGTGCCGCCGCCGCCCTGCACGTCGCCAACGCGCAGCCACGCAGCCGCCAGCTCGTTGCGCAACGGCAACGAGGCATCGTTCTCGGCACTGAGTTTCTGCAGATAGGCTTGCGCTTCCTGCGCCAGCATCTTGCGCGCGGGTGTCGTGCCGGGGATTTTCACCAGCTCGTCGTTGAGGTCGTAGAGCATCGCATGCGCGAGCGTGCGCACGTCCTCGAAGCGCCGCTCGGCGACCGCGCGTTCGTGCTCGGCGATGCGCGCCTGCCATACGCTGACGACCAGGCCAGCGACCAGGGCCAGTACGACGGCGACCGTTGCCGCGACCGCGATCGCGTTGCGGCGCATGAACTTGCGTGCGCGATAGCCGAGCGAGTCCGGCCGGGCGCGGATCGGTTCGTTCGCGAGATGATGGCGGATGTCATCGGCGAAGGCATCCACGCTGGCGTAACGCTGCTCGGGCTGCTTCTTCAGCGCGGTGCGCACGATGGTGTCGAGGTCGCCCGCCAACTGGCGGGCGCGCTTGCGTCGCGGGCCGCCGATCTGGGTCGTGTCGCCGAGCATCGCGCGGCTGGGCGCGACGACGGTGTCCTCATTGAGCGCGCGCACCAGTCCGGCGGTATCGCCCGGATCGACCCGGTACGGCGGCAAGCCGGTGAGCAGGCGATACAGCAGCACGCCGAGCGAATAGATGTCGCTGGCAACGCCGATCGGGCGTCCGAACACCTGTTCGGGGCTCGCGTACTCGGGCGTGTATGCGCGTTCGACGGTCTGCGATACCTCGGTCCCCTCGGTCGACTGCAGCAGCTTGGCGATGCCGAAGTCGAGCAGCTTCGCGTCGCCTTCGCCATCGACGAGGATGTTGCTCGGCTTGATATCGCGGTGCAGGACGAGTTGCCGGTGCGCGTACGCTGCCGCATCGCAGACCTGCAGGAAGATGCGCAGCACTTCCTCGACACCGTGATCGGCAAGGTAATGATCGACCGGCAAGCCGTCGACGTACTCCATCACCAGATAAGGCCAGCCGCGCTCGGTTTCGCCCGCATCGATCAACCGCGCGATGTGCGGATGCTCGAGTCGCGCGAGCGCCTGCTTCTCGCTGGCAAAGCGCGCATGTGCGGCGGGCGTCATCATGCCCTGCACGAGCTTGAGTGCGACCTGCTTGTCGAAGCTCGCATCGGCGCGTTCGGCGAGATACACCTCGCCCATGCCGCCGCGACCGATCACGCGCAGCACGCGCCATGCGCCCACGCGCGCGCCTGCCGCCAGTTCCATGCCGGCGACGTGGCTCGTGTTCAGTACGTGAGTCGATTCGTCCAATCGATTTTCCTGCTGCGCGATCCATTCCTGCGCTGGCGCGCGCATTCATTCAAATATCGCACACGCGCGGCGATGGCGTCCCGCGCGGCGTTCCATAGCCTGCGTCGGGATCACTGATGGCTACGGCTGAACGAAAATCGCGCTCGCGGTACGCGGCCACATGCCGGTCGACCAAGGCCGAAACACCGCGGCGATGCAAACCACGCATTGATGGCACCATTGGCTTCAGCGGCAAGCCGCCGCGTTCTTGTGGACGGTGGCGATATCGTTCTGGTCCGATGGCGAGCTCCCGTCCTGTTTCGCAAGGGCCTGCCAGAGCGCGTCGCTCGCGATCCAGTTGCGGCACGCCTCGGCTCCCTCCGGCAATTCGCTGGCGTAATCGCCGAGCACCTGGGCAAGGTCGCGACGCAATGCCGCCGCGTGCGGGTTGTCGTTCACCAGTGCCTGACGCACGGCGACCGTCTGCCGGAAGGCAGGGATGTCCAGGTCTTTGCGGTGCTCTGCCTGATACAGCCCGGCGATCCCGTACCAAGTGTTGCCGAGGTCCTGGCGTACGGTTTCATCGCGCGGATCGCGCGCGACCATGTCCTGCTCGCCCTTGAGCGCGGACTGGTAACGCGCCATCGCTTCGTCGTAGCGCTTGAGCCCGACCAGCGCGTCGCCGCTCTCCTGTTCGCTGAGCGCGAGCAAGCGCCTGGCGCGCATGTCCGCCGGGTCAGTCGCGACCTCGGTCTGCAGGATCGCTCGCGCGTGCTCGCTGGCGTCCAGCACCGGAGCCTTGTCGGTGAGATCGTACATGTCTTCGCTCAGCTTCATCCACGCCATCGCAACTGCGTGGCGAACGGTGGAATCATCGGGGTTCGCACGCTGCAGGGCGAGGTAACGATCGAGCGCATGCCGGACCATCACGCGCGCCTCGTCGTAGCGACCCAGCCAGTCCAGCGCTTCGCCACGGTTGACCTCGTCGGAGCCGAGGAACAGTTCGTAGGTCACCGGCGATCCGCCCGGACCGGCGGCCTGCATCGTCGCCTGCGAACGCGCATAGAGCGCAAGCGCGTCCTCGAACTTGTTGTTCCAGAACAGCGCCGTCGCCAGACCTGCCTGTGCCTGCGCAAGTCCGCGTCCTGCGTCGTGCACGCCATCCCGCTGCAGGGCCGTCCACAGGGCGATATCCTGGCGATAGGCGGCATTGGTGCCGGACAGCGAATTGGTGTGGTACAGCGCCTTCGCCCGATGCAGCAGGATCTGCGCCTGCAGGTAGCGCGCTTCGGGATCGCCCGGCGCATCGTGCAGCACCGAGGCCACGCGGCGATCGGCCTGCATGTAACTCGCGAGCGCGCCCCGTACGTCGCCCAGATTGGGCATGTCCGGTCCGCCTTGCACGTCGCCGACGCGCAGCCACGCTTCGGCGAGTTCGCGACGCAGCGGTATCGAGGCGTTGTTCTGCTCGCCCAGGCGCTGCAGGTAGGTCAGCGCCTGGGCGATCAGCATCCTGCGCGCGGAAGTCGAGCCGGGCAGCTTCACCAGTTCGTCGTTCAGGTCGTACAGCATCGCGTGGGCGAGGCTGCGCACGTCCTCGAAGCGCTGCTCGGCCAGCACGCGCTGCTCGTTGGCGATGTGCGCCTGCCACAGGCTCGCGATCAGGCCGCCGATCAATGCGAGCGTCACCGCGACCGTCGCCGCGACCGCGATCGCGTTGCGACGCATGAATTTGCCGGCGCGGTAGCGCAGCGAATCGGGCCGCGCGCGGATCGGCTCGTGCGCGAGGAAGCGGCGGATGTCATCGGCGAACGCATCCGCGCTCGGATAGCGCCGCTCGGGCTGCTTGCGCAGCGCGGTCACCACGATGGTATCGAGATCGCCTGCGAGCTGGCGCGATCGCCGGCGGCGCGGGCCAGCAACCAGGGTGGCGTCGCCGAGCATCGCACGGCTTGGCGCGGCGACGGTGTCCTCGTTGAGCGCGCGCACCAGCCCGGCGGTGTCTCCCGGATCGATCGCGTAAGGCGGCAGACCGGTGAGCAGGCGGTACAGCAGCACGCCCAGCGAATAGATGTCGCTGGCGACGCCGATCGGCCGTCCGAACACCTGCTCCGGACTCGCGTACTCGGGCGTATAGGCGCGCTCGACGGTCTTCGATTCCTCGGCCGTATCGGACGACTGCAGCAGCTTGGCGATGCCGAAGTCGAGCAGTTTCGCATCGCCCTGGCGATCCACAAGAATGTTGTTCGGCTTGATATCCCGATGCAGCACGAGCTGCCGGTGCGCATACCCGGCGGCGTCACAGACCTGCAGGAAAACCCGCAGCACGTCCTCGACATCGCGACCGGCGAGGAAGTCGTCGATCGGCATGCCATCGACGTATTCCATGACCAGGTAGGGCCAGCCCACATCGGTCTCGCCGGCGTCGATCAGGCGCGCGATGTGCGGATGCTCGAGCCGCGCCAGCGCCTGCTTTTCGGCGAGGAAGCGCGCGTGCGCGGTCGGCGTCATCACGCCTTGCACCAGCTTGAGCGCGACCTGCTTGTCGAAGCTCGTGTCCGCGCGCTCGGCCAGGTATACCTCGCCCATGCCACCACGGCCGATCACGCGCAACACGCGCCAAGTGCCCAAGCGTGCGCCCTCGGGCAGCTCCCTGGCTGCCGAAGGCTGACTGCTCATGACGTGGGTGGATTCGTGCATGCTGGTCTCCGCAAGCGCAGGCTCGCTATCCGCAGGCTGGCTGCCAGGGTCGGCGACGATGCGTCACAACGCATCCCCATCCAATTCGCCCGTCCTGATCCGCACCACGCGGTCGAGGTCATAGACGAAGATCTTGCCGTCGCCGATCTTGCCGGTGCCGGCGGCGTGCATGATCGCCTCGACGACGCGTTCGGCCTGGTCGTCGGCGACGGCGACCTCGAGCTTGATCTTGGGCAGGAAGTCGACCACGTATTCGGCGCCACGATAGAGCTCGGTGTGGCCCTTCTGGCGGCCGAAGCCCTTGACCTCGGTCGCGGTGATCCCGTTGACGCCGGCCTCGGACAGCGCCTCGCGCACGTCGTCGAGCTTGAACGGCTTGATGATGGCCATGACCATTTTCATGCGATGCGCTCCGGTGCCGCGGTTCGGTGGACCAGTGTAGCGACTGCCCGGGATAACGGAACGCCCACGCAAGGCGGACACGCTGTCATCCTGCGGCGACATGCGGCGTTCATCGGCATGTAGGAAAATTCCTACCTGTTGTTGCGATGTTCGCCTACGGCGCGGTCGCCGCGCCGGGACGACACTGGCAACAGGTCATCAACCGGGGAATCCGCAATGCTCGAGATCAAGTCCATCGACGAACTCGCCCGCCGCCTGCACGAGATCATCCCGCCGGGAGTGCGCGATGCGAGCGGCGACCTGCACAAGCACATCCGCGCGACCTTGCAGACCGGCCTGGGCAAGCTCGACCTGGTGACCCGCGAGGAATTCGACGTGCAGCGTGCGGTGCTGCTACGCACGCGCGAGAAGCTCGAATTGCTCGAGCGCATGGTCGAGCTGCTCGAAGCGCGCCTGGAAGCCTACACCGGCCCGAACCACTAGTTCTCGTCGACCGATGCCATGAGCCTGGCGCTGGTCCACAGCCGCGCCCGCGAGGGCGTGCGCGCGCCCGCGGTGCGGGTCGAGGTGCATCTCTCGGGCGGGTTGCCGTACATGATGATCGTCGGCTTGCCCGAGGCGGCGGTACGCGAGAGCAAGGACCGCGTGCGTGCGGCGATCCAGAACGCGCAGTACGAGTTTCCGCAAAGAAGGATCACGGTCAATCTTGCGCCCGCGGACCTGCCCAAGGACGGCGCGCGTTTCGACTTGCCGATCGCGCTCGGCATCCTCGCCGCGTCGGGACAGATCCCGCTGGAAGCGCTAACCCGCTGCGAATTCCTCGGCGAGCTGGCGCTGACCGGCGAGTTACGCGCGGTCGATGGCGTGCTGCCGGCAGCGATCG
This sequence comes from Lysobacteraceae bacterium, assembly GCA_035484515.1. Lineage (GTDB taxonomy): Bacteria > Pseudomonadota > Gammaproteobacteria > Xanthomonadales > Xanthomonadaceae > SZAS-103. The sequence goes on along the minus strand of DATHOV010000537.1, from coordinate 3,867 downwards.
CGGCGACTGCCGACGAACGCACGATCTTCCTGCCGCAGGCCAACGGCGCCGAGGCCGCGCTGGTGTCGGGGGTGGATGCGCGGATCGCGCGGACCCTGCTGGAAATCTGCGCGCACCTGCAGGGCGCAAAGACCCTTGTGGAAGCCGTCGCCGAACCCGTCGTCGAAACGCACGATGGCCCCGATCTCGCCGACGTGCGTGGCCAGGCACATGCGCGGCGTGCGCTGGAAATCGCCGCAGCAGGCGGCCACCACCTGTTGCTTATCGGGCCACCGGGTTGCGGCAAGACCTTGCTGGCCTCGCGCCTGCCCGGCATCCTGCCGCCGCTGACCGAAGCCGAAGCGCTGGAGACCGCCGCGATCGGCTCGGTCAGCGGTCGCAGCGTCGACCTAGCGCGCTGGAAGCAGAGGCCATTTCGCTCGCCGCACCACACTGCGAGTGCGGTGGCGCTGGTCGGCGGCGGCGCGGAACCGCGACCTGGCGAGATATCGCTTGCCCATCGGGGTGTCTTGTTTCTGGACGAGCTCGCCGAGTGGGATCGCCATACCCTCGACGTGCTGCGCGAGCCGATGGAATCGGGACGCGCGAGCATCTCGCGCGCGGCGCGACAGGCCGAGTTTCCCGCGCGCTTTCAACTGGTCGCGGCGATGAATCCCTGTCCCTGTGGCTGGGCCGGCGATCCGTCGGCGCGCTGCCGCTGCGCCGGCGAACAGATCGCGCGCTACCGCGCGCGGCTCTCGGGTCCACTGCTCGACCGCATCGACCTGCACGTGAACGTGCCGCGCCTGGCGCATGGCGAATTGCGTCCCGACGCGCCACCCGGCGAATCGTCGGCACAGGTGCGCGAACGCGTGATCCGCGCGCACATTCTCCAGATGCGGCGGGCGCGCAAGCCCAACGCCTTGCTCGGCCAGCGCGAGACCGAACGCATCTGCCGGCTCACCACATCCGACCAGGCGCTGCTCGAACGCGCGATCGACGCGCTGCAGCTTTCCGCGCGCGGCACCCACCGCATCCTGCGCATGGCGCGCACGATCGCGGATCTGGCCGGCAGCGACGGGATCGCTACGACGCATCTGAGCGAGGCGATCGGCTATCGCGTACTGGATCGACGCAGCACTCCGGTCGTCGCCTGAGCGCAGTACGACGGTCGCATGGCATGCGCGCGGCCGGCTATTTCGTCGCGACGATGGCTTTCCGCGCAAAGCCAAAGTAGTCCGCACCGGTATCGTGAAGGCTCGCGTTGCTGAAGCCTGCCGATCGAACCCTTTCGCAAACGTCCAGTCCATAGTCGCGGAACACCAGGACCTTGCCGGTGCCGCGCAGCCGATCGCCGTGATAAGCCGGCGCCAGCAGGTGGCGGATTCCACCCGCGACAACTGCGGCCCGTTGGACGGTCGAGGCACGGTCGTTCAGCGGAACCGTGAATACGCGGCTGCCACCTTTTTCAGGGCACGGTGGCTTTCGCGGAAGCCCGCGATGTCGTCGCGGACGTGTTCGAACACTTCGGTCGAGGTGCATAGATCGAATTGCCCGTCCGCAAAGCTCAACCTCTGCACGTCCTCGCAGCGCACCCCATCACGAAACGACCCGGGCTCGACACCGTCCATGTATTCGCTGGTGTCCACGTGGACGATCTTCTTCCGGAGATAGGATCGCACTCCGGTTTGGTCGTCGAAGAGTTTCACGAACGCGGAGATGCCGCAGGCCGGGCATCGACGAACGCAAGCGCGAAAGCTCCTGGCATTCAACCTGCCGGCGAGCGATCCCAGCTTCGACATGTCCAAACCCTATTGATGAGCGTCGCTCAGTCGGATCGGATCATGGTCGTTTGCACGCGGGGACCGGACGGTCTCATGCGTAGTGGGGCGGACCGCCAAAACGATCCAGTCGGATCGGCGGAAGGTCCAGCCCTAGTCCAGCGCAAGCCCCAGCGTCAACGAATTCGCGGCGCCCTCAAGCAACAGGCCGGCATGCGCCGGCCTGTTCGATCACAAGTCCGCGCCGCCTACGCCACCTGGGCTTCCGAGGCGTGTTCGTGGAATTGTTCTTCCTCGGTCGAGCCTTTCAATGCGACCGTGGAAGAATGCGCGCCCTGGATGGTCTGGGTCACCGTGTCGAAATAGCCGGTGCCGACCTCGCGCTGGTGCTTGACCGCGGTGAAGCCGCGGTCGGCGGCGGCGAACTCGGCTTCCTGAAGTTCGACGAAGGCGCTCATCTGGTTGCGGACGTAGCCGTGGGCCAGGTTGAACATCGAGTAGTTCAGGGCATGGAAGCCGGCCAGGGTGATGAATTGGAATTTGTAGCCCATGGCGCCCAGCTCGCGCTGGAAGCGGGCGATGGTGCCGTCGTCGAGCTTGCGCTTCCAGTTGAACGAGGGGGAGCAGTTGTAGGCCAGCATCTTGCCGGGATAGACCTTCTGCACGGCCTCGGCGAATTGCTTCGCCTCATCCAGGTTCGGCGTCGAGGTCTCCCACCACAAGAGATCGGCATATTTCGCAAAGGCGATGCCGCGCTTGATGCAATGGGCAAGTCCGGTGCCGGGCTTGAGGCGATAGAAGCCTTCGGCCGTGCGTTCACCGGTGATGAATTCGTGATCGCGCTCGTCGACGTCGGACGTGATGAGCTTGGCGCTCTCCGCGTCCGTGCGCGCCAGCACGAAGGACGGCGTGCCGCAGACGTCGGCCGCAAGGCGGGCTGCGATCAAATTGCGCTCATGCGCCGCGGTCGGAATCAGGACCTTGCCGCCCATATGGCCGCACTTCTTCTCCGAAGCGAGCTGATCCTCGAAGTGAACGCCGGCGGCGCCCGCCTCGATATAGGCCTTCATGATCTCAAAGGCGTTCAAGGGGCCGCCAAAGCCTGCTTCCGCGTCGGCCACGATCGGAACGAACCAATCGATCTTGGCACCGCCCTCGGCATGCTCGATCTGGTCGGCGCGCTGGAACGTGCGGTTGATGCGGCGGCACAGTTCGGGTCCGGCATTCGCCGGATAAAGGCTCTGGTCGGGATACATCGCGCCCGCCGTGTTGGCGTCCGCCGCGACCTGCCAGCCGGAGAGGTAGATCGCCGGCAGACCCGCGCGCGCCTGCTGCATCGCCTGGTTGCCGGTGACCGCGCCCAGCGAATTGACGAAGGGCTCCTTCTTCAACGACTCCCAAAGCCGGTTGGCGCCCTTGGCCGCGAGCGTATAGGCGATCGGCACCGAGCCGCGCAGCCGCTCCACCTCAGCCGGCGCGTAGGGACGGCTGATGCCGTCAAAACGCCCTTGGGGCGCAGGAACGAGCTGTTCAAAGGTCTTCGCCATGATATTCTCCAATCGACATTCGTGACAGTGCATTGCAAAATGCGTGGCAGGAGATAACGCGAAGCCTCTTAATTCGTAAATACAGCTTGATTCCTAATGGTGATGTCATGTAACACATATACTTGTGATATTAGTCATTTTGTAAATTTTATTACAGAATGGCTGGGAACCGCGCCATAGCGCCAAAATTCACACAAGATGGCCCGGTTCCGAACTGGGCCTTCCAGGATGACGGCCATGGCCGGGGATGCCGGAAAGAAACTGTTCGTGGGGCCGCGCTTCCGGCGCATCCGCCAGCAATTGGGACTGTCGCAGACCCAGATCGCCGAAGGCCTCGGGATTTCGCCCTCCTACATCAACCTGATCGAGCGCAATCAGCGCCCGGTGACGGCGCAGATCCTGCTCCGCCTGGCGGAAACCTATGATCTCGATCTTCGCGACCTCGCCACCGCCGATGAGGATCGCTTCTTCGCCGAGTTGAATGAGATCTTTTCCGATCCGTTGTTCCGGCAGATCGACCTGCCGAAACAGGAATTGCGCGATCTCGCCGAACTCTGCCC
>DATHOV010000536.1:0-2788 GCA_035484515.1 Lysobacteraceae bacterium | reverse complement strand
CGATGTGCTCGTACACCTCGTCGGACAGCAGCAGGATCTTCGTGCCGCGCAGTATCCCGGCCAGCGTCGCCATGTCGGCGGCCGACAGCATCGCGCCGGACGGGTTGTGCGGCGAATTGATCATCAGCATGCGCGTGCGCGGCGTGATCGCATCGCGCACCTTCTGCCAGTCCACCGAGAAGTCGTGCGCATCCAGCGGCACGTGCACTGCACGCGCGCTGGCGAGGTCGATGGCAGGCTCGTAGCAGTCGTAGCACGGATCGAGCACGATCACTTCCTCGCCCGGCCGAACGACTGCCAGCACCGCATCGAAGATCGCCTCGCTGCCGCCGCTGGTGACCGTGATCTCGGCATCGGCATCGACATCGCGGCCATAGACCTTCTTCGTCTTCGCGGCGATCGCCTGGCGCAAGGCCGGCAGACCCGTCATCGGCGCGTACTGGTTCTTGCCCTCGCGCGCCGCGCGCGCCAGCGCGTCGACCAGCGCTGCCGGCGTATCGAAATCGGGAAAGCCCTGCCCGAGGTTCACCGCCTTGTGCTCGACGGCGAGCTGCGACATCACCGTGAAGATCGTCGTTCCGACCTTCGGAAGTTTGGTTTGAATGGCGTTCAAGGGCGTCGGCTCCATGCGCACGCGAAGTTCGAGCGCGCAGTTTAAGGGAAACTCCGATCCGCCAGAGTTTCATGCGCGCCCGAGGCAGGTCACAACGCGGATTTCGCCGGCCGTTGATCAACGAACCCGAAAAACAGTCGTGCGAGCCGCCGGATCCGACTGCATTGCGCGTCCGCAGACCAGCAGAGCGGCGCAGGAAGTTGTCGGATCACTAAAGCCGTCCTGCACGTTCGCAGTCCTGGAAGACGAGCTGCCCTTGCAACCAGTTGCCGGCACATCATCGAATTCCACCCGCCAACCCGCTAAAATCAAGGCCCAGCCTGCGATCCAGCCCCATTGAACGAATCCGGCACCCCCGCTACGATCCTTGCGGTCGCACGACTGCGCTTCGACCGCAACGAAGAGCGTGTGTTCGGGCCGCTGGATTTCGACCTGCACGCGGGCGAGGCACTGCTGGTGACGGGCGGCAATGGCGCCGGCAAGACCACCTTGTTGCGTGTGCTGGCCGGAATGTTGCGCGCCGATGATGGCGAAGTGACCTGGCATGGCGAAACCTGCGAGCGATTGCCGGCCGAGGGCATCGCCTTCGTCGGTCATCTGCCCGGGCACAAGGCCGATCTCGGCACGCTCGACAACCTGCGCTTCGCGGTCGGGTTGCATGGTTGCCGGCGTGGCGCCTCGGCGATCCATGCCTTGGCCAGCGTCGGTCTTGCGGGTTACGAGGACGTTCCCGCAGGCCGCCTGTCCGCAGGTCAGCGCAAGCGCCTGGCGCTTGCACGATTGCTGATCTCGCCGGCGCGGCTGTGGCTGCTCGACGAGCCTTACGCAAATCTCGACCGCGATGGCATGACTCTGGTCGATCGCCTGCTCGGCAGGCATCTTGGCGAAGGCGGCGCGGCCCTGATCACCACGCATGGGGCGTATGCCGCACCTCCCGTGCGCACGCGCACGCTGCTGCTGGATGAGCCGCGCGAAGCCGCTGATGTCGGTGCGATCGATGCTGAGGCACGCGCATGAGCGAAGCGACACTGCCCCGCGCCGCCAAGGCGATGCTCGCACGCGACCTGCGCTTGGCCTGGCGACGCCGCGGCGACACCCTGCAACCGCTGTTGTTCGCGATTCTCGTGGTGGCAATGTTCCCGCTCGCGCTCGGCAGCGAACGTGCGCGGCTGGCGATGCTGGCGCCGGGGGCGATCTGGGTCGCGGCCCTGCTCGCTTCGCTGCAGGGTCTGGATTCGCTGTTCCGCAGCGATGTCGAAGACGGCAGCCTCGAACAACAATTGCTCGCGCCGGTGCCGCTGTCGCTGCTGCTCGGCTGCCGGATGCTCGCGCACTGGCTGACCGGATCGCTACCGTTGTTGCTGATCGTGCCGCTGCTCGGACAACTGCTTTTCCTGCCGAACGCGCTGCTGGCGCCGCTGCTGCTGTCGCTGCTCATGGGCACGCCGCTGCTGGTGCTGCTCGGATCGATGGTGGCCGCGCTGACAGTCGGGATGCGTCGCTCTGGTATGCTGTTGCCCCTGCTCGCACTGCCGCTGTACGTGCCGGTCCTGGTGTTCGGCGCGGGCAGCGTGATGGCCGCCGCGCAAGGCCAGGACTGGCTCGGCGCGGTGCTGTTGCTCGCCGCCGGACTCGTGCTGGCGATCGTGCTGGCTCCGCTCGCCGCCGCTGCGGCGATCCGTATCGCATTGCCATGAATTCGATCCTTCTGTGGTTCAACCAGCTCGGCTCGCCGCCGAACTTCCACCGCTACGCGACGCGCTGGATGCCGTGGTATTTCGGCGCGGCGCTGTTGCTGCTGGCCATCGGCGCGTGGGGCGCGCTGTTCGAGGTACCGGCCGATTACCAGCAGGGCGACAGTTACCGCATCCTGTTCATCCACGTGCCCTGCGCGTGGATGAGTCTGTTCGTGTACGCGACGATGGCCGTGCAGGCCGGCATCGCGATCGTGTGGCGGATCAAGCTCTGCGAGATCCTGGCGATGGCCTGCGCGCCGATCGGGGCGGCGTTCACCGCGATCACCCTGGCGACCGGCTCGATCTGGGGCCGACCGATGTGGGGCACATGGTGGGACTGGGATCCGCGGCTGACTTCGGAACTGGTGCTGCTGTTCCTCTACATCGGCGTGATCGCGCTCGACGCTTCCATCGAGGACCGTCGGCGCGGCGCGCGCGC
>DATHOV010000535.1:0-2922 GCA_035484515.1 Lysobacteraceae bacterium | reverse complement strand
CCCGAGGCGTGGAGTCCGGCCCGGCGATCAACACGATCCCGCTCTCGGATATCCAGGACTTCCTCAAGCACCTGCGGGTGGTCGATGAGTTCCGGAACATGCCGTATATCGTGGGCCTCGAAGAAGACCAGGAGCGCGTGGTCAACGGCCAGCTCGCCTATGCGCGCGGCATCCCCGACGCACAGCCCGGCGACATGTTCGCGATCGTGCGGCCGACCATTTCCTACGGCCGTGCGCACGACCGTTCGGGCGAGTACGAACTGCGCCACGACGACCTCGATCTCAATGGCACCCTGATCAACGGCAGGAACTGGGACAGCTACTGGCAGGACGTCTCCTTCGCCAGGCATGGCGAACGCGACTACCTCGGCACCGAGCTGAAGGAAATGTCGCTGGCGCAGGTGACCCGTCCCGAAGGCCATGGCATCGAAACGGCGACCCTGTTGCTGATGGGCACCGGTGCCGAAGTCCGGCCCGGCGACAGGCTGGTGCCGGTCGAGGCACAGCCCTACGACCTGCAGTTCTTCCCGCATCCGCCGAAGCGTCAGGCGGTGACGTCCGAATACACCAAGTTCCGCGTCATCGGCGTTCCCGACAACATCGAGGCGGCCGGCACGCACGAGGTGATCGCGCTTTCCGGCGGCAAGCTGGACGACATCGACAACGGCACCGTGTTCTCGGTCTGGCGTATCGGCAGCAACGCCGCCGATCATGTCGCGCACGACAACAGGCTCGATGCCGACAACGATCGCGTCAGGCTCCCGGACGAATACGAAGGACACGTGATGGTGTTCCGCGCATTCGACAAGATGAGCTATGGCCTGCTGATGGACGGCACCAAGGAAATCCACGTAGGCGACGTGCTCAAGCACCCGGACGCCACCCGCTGATGCCAGACGGTGGCGCTGGACGCGCCGCCTTCGCCAAGTGAACAACGACGACGCCCGCGCCTGGCTACGACTGCTACGCGCGGGCGTTGTTGTTTCTGCCTTGCGTAAAATGACCGAGGTGCATGGAAGCGCGCTGGCTGCGGTCGATGCGAGGCGCTCGGACTGGCGTGCGGCTGGCGCCGACGATGCGTCATTGCGCAGGCTCGATGCGCCCGACCTGGTTTCCGCAAGCGACCTGGCGTGGCTGGACGCAGCCGGTCACCACCTGATCGGCTGGACCGATCCCGATTACCCGGCCCTGCTGCGCCGCACTTCCAGCCCGCCGCCCGCACTGTTCGTCGCGGGCGATCCGAACCTGCTCTGGCATCCGCAGGTCGCCGTGGTCGGCAGCCGCAACGCGACTGCCGGCGGCATCGACAATGCGCGCGATTTTTCGCGAGCGCTCGCCGCCTCGGGACTGGCGATCACCAGCGGCATGGCCGAGGGCATCGATGCGGCCGCGCACATCGCCGCGCTCGATGCCGATGCGCCCACCATCGCCGTGGTCGGCACCGGCACCGATGTGGCGTATCCACGCAACCATGCGAAGCTCGCCGCCCGCATCCGCGCCCAGGGCGTGATCGTCAGCGAGTTCCTGCCGGGCACCGAGGCGCGGCGCGAGCATTTTCCGCGCCGTAACCGCCTGATCGCGGGCCTGACGCTGGGCACGCTCGTCATCGAGGCGGCCGACAGGAGTGGCGCCTTGATCACTGCGCGATTGGCCGGCGATGCCGGCCGCGAGGTGTTCGCGGTACCGGGTTCGATCCACAATCCGCTTGCACGCGGCTGCCATCGATTGATACGCCAGGGGGCCGCCCTGGTCGAGGACGCGCGCGAGGTGATCGCGGCGCTGGCGCCGGTCGCCGCTGAGCTCGCCGATGCCCTGCGCGCAAGGCTCAACGCGGCAGACGGTGCGCCAACGGCGATGCCAGCCAGCAGGGAGAGCATTGATCCCGACCAGGGCCGCCTGCTCGAAGCGCTCGGTCACGATCCGGTCGGCATCGACCGGCTTGCCCAGCGCACGGGATTGACGGTGGCCGAACTGTCCTCCATGCTGCTGGTCATGGAGTTGCAGGGTCTGGTGACCGCCGAACACGGGCGGTATGCCAGGAAGGCGGCAAGCAGCCCCTGACCACCGCGCCACGGCGCAGGCGGAGAGGAATGAAAGAAACCATACTGGACGTCCTGCTGTACCTGTTCGAGCACTATTTCTACGAAGACCCCGACGCGGTCCGAGACCGCGACTCCCTGCAGAATGGCCTGCTCCAGGCCGGATTCGCCCCCACCGAAATCAACAAGGCCTTCGACTGGCTCGACGAGCTTGCGCGCCAGCGTCCGATGGCTGCGACTCCGCGCGATGTCGCCGGCCCGGTGCGCCTGTACGTCGAACCCGAGCTGGCCAAGCTCGACAGGGAAACCCTCGGCTTCCTGATGTTCCTCTAACAGCAAGGCATCGTCGATGCCGCGCAGCGCGAGCTCGTGCTCGACAGGGTGATGGCGCTCGACCAGGACGAGATCGACCTCGACGACCTCAAGTGGGTCGTGCTCATGGTCCTGTTCAACCAGCCCGGCGCCGAGGCGGCGTACGCGTGGATGGAAAACCAGATGTTCGAGGACGAGCCCGAACCGCTGCATTGACGCCATCGGACCCGCTCGCGCTGACCTCCCGTTCAGCCCCGGCTTGACAGTCCACGCTTCCGTGATGCCTTAATGAAAAAGGGGATGGCCGGTTCTGCGTGCACGAATCGGTCGGGTATCTCTTGATTCCAAGCATCGTGGAGCGGTCTTCGGCATGGCGAAAAACCTGCTCATCGTCGAATCGCCGGCCAAGGCGAAGACGATCAACAAGTACCTCGGCAAGGACTTCACGGTCCTGGCCTCGTACGGCCATGTGCGCGACCTGGTGCCGAAGGAGGGCGCGGTCGACACCGGCAACGATTTCGCGATGCGCTACGAGACGATCTACAAGAACGAGAAGCACGTCGAGGCGATC
>DATHOV010000534.1:0-2829 GCA_035484515.1 Lysobacteraceae bacterium | reverse complement strand
GGGCGAGCACAAGATCGCCCGCGGCTTCCTGCCGGTGGTAGTGCGCAGCCGTCACCACTTCATCGAACACGGGCTGGACGCGGCCTTCGCACGCTGGTGTGCGGAGGAGCGCGCGGGGACCGAGCGCTATCGCCAGTCCGTACTCGCGCATTCGCCCTATCGCGACGGAGCGGTGGGATGAGGCTGCAACTGCCCTGGCTGTCGCCCGATCCGGCGGCACCCTTCCCCGATCCGCGCACCGCGTTGCGCGAGCCGGACGGGCTGCTCGCGGTCGGCGGCGATCTTTCGCCCGTCCGCCTGCTCAACGCCTACCGGCAAGGCATCTTCCCGTGGTATTCGCACGGCCAGCCGATCCTGTGGTGGAGCCCCGATCCGCGGACGGTGTTCCGCACCGATGGCGTGCATCTCTCGCGTCGCTTCCGGCAGGCGATGCGCCAGCTCGACTGGACGATCGCTGTCGACACCGCCTTCGACCGGGTGGTGATGAATTGCGCGAACAGTCCGCGCGCGGACTCGGCGGGCACCTGGATCACGGTGGAGATGCAGGCGGCCTATCAGGCGCTGTATTGGCAGGGCCATGCGCACGCGATCGAGGTGTGGCAAGGGTCGCTGCTGGTCGGCGGCCTGTATGGCGTGACGGTCGGCCGGATGTTCTTCGCCGAGAGCATGTTCAGTGCCGTCTCGGGTGGGTCGAAGGTCGCACTGGCAGCACTCGCCGCGATCCTGCGCGAATGGGGCTGGCCGCTGTTCGACGCGCAGGTCGAGTCGCCGCATCTGCTGCGAATGGGCGCGCGAACCATTCCGCGTGAGGAATTCCTCGCACTTGCCGCGGCGCAGACGGCGCTATTCGTGGAAACCGGCCCGTGGACGAAAGCCGTCGGCAATCGCGGGCTGGACTGGCTGTTGACCGATCCTGTCGCAAATCCTTAACGATTTTTTGACCTACCCGCATGCCGCATGGCAGAATGCGCGGCCAAAACGCGCATCCCGCGGCCACTCAGAGCACGCATGTCGAAAGACGACGCCATCGAACTCGAGGGAACCATCCTCGAAACCCTGCCGAACACCATGTTCCGCGTGAAGCTCGAGAACAGCCACGTGATCATCGCCCACATCTCCGGGCGCATGCGCAAGAACTACATTCGCATCCTGACCGGCGACAAGGTCAAGGTCGAGATGACGCCCTACGACCTGACCAAGGGTCGGATCACGTATCGCATGAAATAGCGCGGTACGGATGTGGAAATGAGAACGGCGACCTCCGGTCGCCGTTTGCGTTTGAAGCCCATCCCGGCCATCGCATATAGCGCGATGGCGTTTGCGTCATGCGCTTCAACGCATGACGCAAGCGATGCCTCTCATCCCAGCGGGAGAGGGGGCCAAACTACAACGCCCGATGCACGGCCTCTCCAAACAGTGCGGTGTGGTGCGCGCAGTCGTTGAGGCGCACGACCTCCATCGAATCCGCAGCGCGGCCTTCGAGCAGGTTCAGTGTGGTCGGCGCCTGGCGGAAGCCCCATACCTTCGACAGCGGGATGCCCAATATCCGGCACAGCAGCACGCGATTGACCGCATCGTGGGCAACGACCAGCAGGGTGTCGCCATCGCCCAGTCCAGAACAGGCGCGCTCGAATGCGGGCCAGGCGCGCGCCAGCACGTGGTCGAGCGACTCGCCGCCCGTGCCGGGCATCAGCACCGACTCGGGCCTGTGGCGCCAGGCCTTGAAACGCTCGCCATCGAAGTCGCCGATCTCCGCGGCAAGCTTGCCTTCCCAGGTGCCGTGATGGATTTCGAGCAGGCCCGCATCGGTCTCCAGCATCGACTCGCGCGAGGCACCGAGCGCTAGCTGCGCCGTATGGCGCGCGCGCAACAGCGGCGATGCGACCCCACGCGCGATCGGGACGTCCGCGAGCCGCACGCCGAGCTTGCGCGCCTGTTCCTCGCCGACCGACGAAAGCGGAATGTCGGTCTGGCCCTGGTAGCGTCCTTCGGCGTTCCACGGCGTCTCGCCGTGCCGTGCGAGCAGGACGCGCATCAGAGCATCTCGATCGAGAGGATGCCCGGCTTCGTGCGCAGGCTGGCCAGTTCGGCGTCGTCGACGCGTCTGTCGACCGTGATCGCAGCCAGGGCGCGTCCGTCGCCGGTTGCGCCGAGCGAGAAGTTGACGATGTTCACGCCCGCCGCGCCGAGTTCGCTGCCGACCAGACCGACGATGCCGGGGCGATCCTCGTTGCGCAGCAGCAGGATGTGTGCGTTCGGATCGAAGTCGAGCTCGACGCCATCGAGGCGAACCACGCGCGGACCGCGATGCAGGGTCGCCTCGATCTCGAAACCGATGGTCTCGCCCGAATCGTCTTCGCCGCCTACGCGCACCCGCAGCAGGCGATCGAAGCCGTCGCTGTCGCCGCCGACGGTCTCGCTCACGCTCAATCCGCGTGCCGCAGCTTCCTGCAGGGCATTGACGGGCGTGACGCGGCCCGACGCGCTGCCGAGCAATGCGGTCAGCAGCAGGCGCGTGAGCGGGCGCGTGTCGAGCCCTTCGGTGCGTCCCGCATAGGTGATCTGCAACGCGGATGGCGCATGCAATGCACGCGCGGACAGCTTGCCCAGCGCGGTCATCAGCGGCATCCACGGCCCGACTTCGCGCGCGGCCTCGGCCGAGAGCGGCGGCAGGTTGACGCAGCCGGCGACCGCGCCCGTCCTGACGAAGTCGATGATCTGGCGCGCGAGGATCGTGCTGACCGCCTGCTGCGCCTCGCCGGTCGATGCGCCCAGGTGCGGGGTGAGGATCAGCTTCGGATGCGCGCGCAGCGGCGAATCGGCAGGCAG
>DATHOV010000533.1:0-13936 GCA_035484515.1 Lysobacteraceae bacterium | reverse complement strand
ATTCTGATTCACTTATTCAGTGAATCATTAGGGCAGGGCAACGATGCCCAAGTCGCTGTTGGAGCAGTTGCCGAAGATCGTGGCCGACGGCAAGGCGCAGGCCGAGCGCATCCTCGAAGGACTCGAAGGACGCCATCGTGTCGGCCTGCAGACGCGCGAATGGGTGCTGCCGTCGAGGGATACGCGCGCTGGCGATTGGATCGCGGCGAATGCGCGGCAGGCGGCGCTGGCCTCGATGCAGAACGACATGTCCGGCGGGACGCACACGTCACTCGGCGACGCCTCGACGGCTGCGCCGTGGACGAACCGGCTGATCTACGGCGACAACCTGCTCGCAATGGCCGCGCTGCTCGCCGGCGAAGAGCTCGCGCCGAGCCTGCGCGGGCGAGTGAATTTGATCTATATCGATCCGCCGTTCGACTCGAAGGCTGACTACCGCACCAAGGTCGTGTTACCTGGTGTCGAACTGGAACAGAAGCCGACTGTGATCGAGCAGTTCGCATACTCCGACACGTGGGCGCGAGGAACAGCCTCGTACTTGGAAATGCTCACCGCACGCCTCGCGCTTATGCGGGAACTGTTGTCTGATTCAGGCTCGATCTTTGTACATCTCGATTGGCACGTGTGCCATTACGTGCGCATCGTACTAGACGAAATCTTCGGGAAGGGCTGCTTCCGCAACGAAATCATCTGGTATTACAGCGGTGGCGGCGCTCCGCGTGATCGATTCGCACATAAACACGACGTCATCTTCTGGTTTCAGAAGAGCAAAGATGCAGATGTGTACTTCGACGCGGATGCTGTCCGCATGAACTACAAATGGACAGATGGCCAGAAACGTGCAGATGGCTCAGGCCGGGATCTAGAGGCGGGCAAACTACCAGACGATGTCATGGGGCTGGACATCATTCGCCTCAACAAGATCATGCCTTGGGCGCAGGAAAACAAAGACTACGAGACCCAGAAGAGTGAAGCTCTTCTGGCAATTTTTCTCCAAGCGGCTTCTCGAGAGGGCGATGTTGTCGCTGACTTCTTCGGAGGCTCGGGAACCACCGCTGCTGTCGCCGAAAAACTCGGTCGCCGCTGGATCACCACCGACCTCGGCAAGCCCGCCTGCATGATCATGCGCAAACGCCTGATCGACCAAGGCGCGAAGCCCTTTCTCTACCAGGCAATTGGCGACTACCAGGTCGAGGCCGCGAAGAGTTCGATGGGCCGCAGCTTCCGGATCGGCGACCTCTCCGAAATCGTGCTGTCGCTCTACGGGGCGCAACCGCTCGATCCCGACGACAACCCGATGCGCAATCTCGGCAAGGTCGTGTTCCGCGGAATAAAGACTCTGGTGCTGGTCGATTCGCCGAACAAGATGACCGGCGATGCGACGTTGCGTAAAGCCATCGCGCAGCGCGACAACCTTCTCGGCGGATGGGACAAGGTGGTCGTTCTGGGCTGGAACTTCGAGCCTTCGATCGGCCAGAGCATTACCGCGCTCAACGATGCGCGTCTGGAAGTGCTGGTCATTCCTCCCGATCTGCTGGATCGCCTGAAGAAGAAAGGCGGAATCGAGAAACTGCGCGGCCAGGTACGTTTCTCCAGTCTGCAATACCTCACCGTGGATCCGGTGCAACGCCGCCGTGAAGGCGACGGCGAGCGCATCGTCGTGCGACTGAAGAACTACGTCCTGCTCTCGCCCGAGGCTATCAACCTCGACGAGGAGAACCGCAAGAAGTTGCTGAAGGTCATGAACGCCGAACCGCTCGCGCTGATCGAGTACTGGGCGGTGGATTCGGACTACGACGGCGAAGTGTTCCGCTCGGTCTGGCAGGACTACCGCGGCAACACCGCGAACGACGACGATGCGCTGCGGGTGACGACGTGCGCCGATTTCAGCGTCCCGCACAAGGCCGGCACGCGACGCATCTGCGTGCGCGCGGTGGACGTGTTCGGCTTCGAGGCCGAGGTAATGCAGGCGGTCGAGGAAACGGCGGCATGAGCCACTCGGTGGCAAACGAACCGCTCGCGCTCGCGGCTGCGCTCACGCGCAGGACCGAACAACTCTGCATCGGTCTCGAACACGGCATCGCCGACATCCTCGAACTCGTCACGCCGGTCACCGGCGAGCTGCTGCGCTGGTGGTTCGGCGAAGACGCCTGTGGATCACGCAAGTTCAACTTCCATCCGGGACAACGCCGGGCGATCCTCAACACGATCGTCGCGCACGAGGTGTTGAATAGTCCGAATCTGGTCGATCTGTACCGACAGGTCTGCGCGGAAGCCCTGCTCGAAGGCGACCTGCTCGGCAAGATCGCCCAAGACAAGCCCACGCACCCGAAGTACTGCCTGAAGATGGCGACCGGCACCGGCAAGACCTGGGTGCTGCAGGCGCTGCTGATCTGGCAATTGCTCAACAAAACCGCGGCGCTGGAAGAAGGTCGCGACGATCCGCGCTTCACCCGGCGCTTCCTGATCGTGGCGCCCGGTCTGATCGTGTACGAACGGCTGCTCGATGCGTTCCTCGGCAAGGAGCAGGAGGACAAGAGCCGCGACTTCGCGAGTTCCGATATCGCCGTCTACGCCGACCTGTTCGTGCCGCCCGCACGGCGCGAGCGCATCCAGCAGTTCGTGCGCGGCAATGTCTGCCGCAAGGACGAGATCGGGCTCAAGGCTACCGGCAACGGGATGATCGCGATCACCAACTGGCAATGGCTCCGCGAGGCCGAGAACGAAGAAGAGGAACTGGACGTTGCCGAAGCGACCGTTGCGCCCGCGATGGTCGCCGAGCCGTCGCTCGTCGCTTGTCAGGTGCTGCCGCTGACACCAGGCCGAGCGACCGGCAACAGCCTCGATGTGCTCGACAGGCGCTGGGCACGCGGCAATGTGCTGTCCTATCTCGCCGACCTGTCCGATCTGATGGTGTTCAACGACGAAGCGCACCACATCCATGAGTTGAAGAAGGAAGGCGAGGTCACCGAGGTCGAATGGCAGAAGAGCCTGTCGCGCATCGCCGATGGAAAGGGCCGGCGCTTCGTGCAGGTCGATTTTTCGGCCACGCCCTACAACGATGTCGGCGGCGGCAAGAAGAAGCGCAAGCTTTATTTCCCGCACATCGTGGTGGACTTCGACCTGAAGGATGCGATGCGGCTGGGCCTGGTGAAGTCGCTGGTGCTCGACAAGCGTAAGGAGATCGGCGCGTTGCCGCTGGAGTTCAAGGCCGAGCGCGATGCCGACGGAAATGCCGTGCTGTCGGAAGGACAGGAAGTGATGCTCCGCGCCGGCCTGCAGAAGCTGCGCAAGCTCGAAGCGGATTTCGCGCGCCTCGATTCCGAGCGACGACCGAAAATGCTGGTGGTCTGCGAGGACACCTCGGTGTCGCCGAGGGTCGCTGCCTTCCTGCGCGATCAGGGACTGCAGGACGACGACGTGCTGACTGTCGATTCCGGCAGGAAGGCCGAACTTGGCGAGAAGGAGTGGGTACCGCTGCGGCAGAAGCTCTTCAACGTCGACCGGCACGCACAGCCGCGCGTGATCGTCAGCGTGCTGATGCTTCGCGAGGGTTTCGACGTCAACAACATCTGCGTGATCGTGCCCTTGCGTTCGAGCCAGGCGCAGATCCTGCTGGAGCAGACCATCGGCCGTGGCCTGCGACTGATGTGGCGCGACCCGGAATACGCCGACATCAAGCAGGAAAACCGCGAACGCATCAATCGCGGCGAGGAGCCCGGTTCGCTTATCGACATCCTTTCCATCGTCGAGCATCCGGCTTACCAGTCCTTCTACGACGATCTGATCAAGGAAGGCCTGGTCGGCAAGACCGGCGACGACGATGGCAGCGGCATCGGCGACCTGATCGCATCGGAATTGCGCACAGGCTTCGAACGCTACGATTTTGCGATCCCGTTCATCCTGCGCGATGCCGATGAAGACCTCGATCATCTTCCGATCGACATCGCCGCGCTCGACCGTTTCCGCGCGATGTCGCGCGCACAACTGAGCGAGCTGCTCGGCAAGGGCGATACCTTCATCTCGCAGGACCTGCAGAGCAGCACGTTGTTCGGCGACTACCGTGTCGATGGCGCGGTGATGGACGTGAGCGGCTACAACGAGTTTCTATCGCGGCTGACGCGGCGCATCGGCCAGGCATTGAGCCAGCCGCTGTCGACGAAGGGAAACCGCGTGGCCGAACATCTGGCGATGCCCTACATGCAGGTCAACACGACTGCGCTCGCGACCGCGCTCGACGACTACATTCGCGACCATCTGTTCGGCGAGCCGTTCGAACCCTTCGAGGAAGAACGCTGGCGCCTGTTGCTGCTGCGGCCGGTGATCGAGCACGTGATCAAGGTCTTCGCGCTCGCGCTGGTGCGCGCGGAAGATCGCGCGGTCGTCGGCGAGACCGAAGTGCGCCATCGACGGTTGTCCGAAGTCTCGAAGCTGATGGTCCGGGAAAGCGCCTCGCTCGTCGTGGGCAAGTGCATCTACGAACGTCTGCCCTACCCGACCCGCAGCGGTGGACTCGAACGCGCCTTCATCGAATGGGCAGGGACCGATTCGACCATCGAGGCGTTTTGCCGGATCAGCGAGAACCGACACGATTTCGTGCGGCTGCGTTACGTCAGAGAGGACGGCTTGCCCGCGTTCTATTTCCCCGACTTCCTCGTGCGCACCGCGGATGCGATCTATCTGGCCGAGACCAAGTCGCAGCAACAGACCACGCATCCAAACGTGCAGCGCAAGCTGAGGGCTGCCGCGGCCTGGTGCGAGCGGATCAACGATCTGCCGCCCGACCAGCGCGGCGATCGCATCTGGCACTACGCGATGGTCGGAGAAAGTGTCTTCCACGACTGGCGAAAGAACGGCGGCCGTCTCGGGGATCTGCTCGCTTTCTCGCGCGTGCGTGCCGCAGTACGCAAGCAGGCACAAGGCGATCTGGGACTGGGATAGCCTTCACCGCTGCTCAGGCCGCGATGCGCGTGATCACGGTCAGCCTGGAAACGATGAAGATCGTGCGCGGGCTGCCCCGCTGGATATCGGCGAGAACGGGTAGAGAGCAGGCAGCGGACTGCGGATTCGGGGTCGGCCCTCAAACCATTCGAGGGCCGGATCCATACGGGTGAGCCAGGCAAATCAAGTCGGCCCGCAGCAAGCAGAAGATCGTTCGCAGGTTTTTGAAATACTCGAGCCGCAGGCACGTGCGATGGCGCTCCGGTCGCCGCACGCACGCTCGGCCGTTGCCGTGGCGCATTCCCGGACGGCACCCGAGCCTTCCCTCGTCAGGGCGAGATGCAGCATCGCTGCCAAGGGAGCTTCTACCGCGGGCATGAAGACTTTCATCGCCGGCCTGGTGGATTCCATCGCTGCCCTGGAAGGTTGCATGGCAGCTCTGGAGGGCTGCAACGCTGCCATGAAAGGCTGCATGGGAACGCTGATGGGCAGCAATGCCGCCATGCAAGGCTTCATCGCAACGCTGAAGGGCAGCAACGCCGCCATGAGAGGCTGCATTACAGCGCTGCAGGGTTTCAACGGCCGGATGGTAGGTACCTTGGCAGCCTTGTAACCACGCAATGCCGCCATGATGACTTTTCCGGACTCCTGCAGATGTTCATCGCGGCGTTGTTGATCAGCAACGTCGCGATGATGCATTGCAGACATCCCTTGCAAGTCTTCAGCGCCCGAACGATGTCTTGCAAGGCAGCGTTGCAGGGCAGCGTCGATTGACTGCAAGCCTGCATGCGCCGCATGTTCACGACAGGGCCTGCATGTTGCCATTCGACGATCCGCTGCAGACTTGCAACGATGCCATGCAGGTCTGCAGCGCGGCGATGCAGGCAATCAAGGCGGCCATGCAGGACATCAACGATGCGGAGGAGGTTTGCATGGCACGCATTTGCTCGCTCTCACGCCCGATACCACGCACTCCTGCGAAAGGTGCGCATCGGACGATGCATCGCCACACTGCGTCACGCGGGCTGTCCACACAAGACAACTGGATCACGTTTTTTTCGTCGCCCTGCCGCGTTCTTTCGCGAATGCGCACACGTCCTCTCCATTTGACCGACCTCCGCGCAACGGCCGCAGACACGATGATGGCCAGGTGCTCATCGAGCGGTGATTGAAAGCCGCAGCGTCACGCCGGAACCACCTTACGCCGAGTGCGCCTCGAGTCGAATGAAACGATACCGCCGGTATCGACGCCGACCACAAGATATTCCGGGCTCTGCACGGGTCTCTTTCGGACGGCGCTGGACTACACTCCTGCAGGCTTCGAGGAACGCCCATGTCCGGCCACAACCAGTTCGAACTGCTCCGCCAGCGGCGCTTCCTGCCGTTCTTCCTGACCCAGTCGCTGGGCGCGTTCAACGACAATGTGTTCCGCCAGGCGACGGTGGTGCTGATCACCTCGCTGATGGGGCTCACGCTCGAGCAGCAGTCGCTGTACACCAACCTCGCGCCGGCGCTGTTCATCCTGCCATTCTTCTTTTTCTCCGCGACCGCGGGACAGATCGCGGAGAAGATCGAGAAGACGCGCATCATCCGCGCGGTGAAGGTGTTCGAGATCGTGGCGATGTCGATCGCCGCTTACGGCTTCTACGCGCACCACGCGGCGCTGCTGCTGGTGGTGCTGTTCATGATGGGCATGCACTCGACGGTGTTCGGGCCGATCAAGTATTCGATCCTGCCGCAGATGCTGCATCCGCAGGAACTGATCGGCGGCAACGGGCTGGTCGAGACCGGGACGGCGATGGCGATCCTGTTCGGGATGATGCTCGGCGGTGGCCTGATGCTGGCGCCGGGGCTGGGGCCGGCGCTGGCTTCGATCGCGGTGATCGCGATCGCGCTGATCGGTTACGCGGCTTCGCGTGCGATCCCGCCCGCGCCGGCGACCAATCCCGGTTTGAAGCTGGAATGGAATCCGTTCGTCGAGAGCTGGCGGACCTTCCGACTCTGCATGAAGCAGCGCGCGGTGTTCAACTCGGTGCTCGGCATCTCGTGGTTCTGGTTCTTCGGCACCGCGCTGACCGCGCAACTGGAGGTCTACGCGAAGACCAACCTCGGCGGCGCCGGCGCGCTCTACCTGCTCGCGCTCGGCATGTTCTCGGTCGGCACCGGCATCGGTTCGCTGCTGTGCGAGAAACTTTCAGGGCGCACGGTCGAGATCGGACTGGTGCCGCTGGGCGCATTCGGAATCAGCGCCTTCACGATCGATCTTTACTTCGCGCGGCCCGGTGCGGCACCGCAGACCGGACTCGACATAGCCGGCTTCTTGCACGCCGCCGGCAGCCTGCACGTCCTCGCCGACCTGACGATGATCGGCGTGTTCGGCGGCTTCTTCCTGGTGCCGCTGTTCGCGCTGGTGCAGAGCCGCACGCCACGCAACGAGCTCTCTCGCGTGATTGCCGGCAACAACATCCTCAACGCCGCCTTCATCGTCGCCGCGGCTTTGTGCGGCATCGTCGCCGGTTCCGTGCTGCACTGGAGCATCCCGCACTTCTTCCTCGCGATCGCGTTGCTGAACGCAGCAGTCGCGATCTACATCTTCACCCTCGTGCCCGAATTCCTGATGCGCTTCGGGTGCTGGATCCTGATGAATGCGCTGTACCGCCTGCGCGTGCAGGGCGTGGAGAACATTCCCGACGAAGGACCGGTGCTGCTGGTGTGCAACCACGTCAGCTACCTCGACGCGCTGCTGATCGGCGGCGCGGTGCCGCGGCCTGCGCGTTTCGTGATGTATTACAAGATCTTCAACACGCCGGGCGCGGGCTGGATGTTCAGGGCGGCGAAGGCGATCCCTATCGCCGGCGCGAAGGAGGATGCGGCGCTGATGGAGAAGGCGTTCGCCGAGGTCGATGCCGCGCTCGCCGCGGGCGAGATCGTGTGCATCTTCCCCGAGGGCGCGTTGACGAAGGACGGGCAGATCGCGCCGTTCAAGTCGGGCGTGGAGCGCATCCTCGCCGCACGTCCGGTGCCGGTCGTGCCGCTGGCCCTGCGCGGGATGTGGACGAGCATGTGGAGCCAGCGCGACAGCCGGATGCGGCGGTTGCGGATGCCGCGCCGCTTCCGTGCGCAGATCGAGCTGATCGTGGGCGAGCCCGTCGCTGGCGCGAATGCGAATGCCGCCGCGCTGGAGGCACGCGTGCGCGAGCTGCGCGGCGAGGTCGCATAGCCGGATCGCAGCGCTTGACCCGGATGTGACGAGCGCATAGCGTGATCGCGGGGATGCATCGCTGCGCGTCGCGACTTCACTGGCACGGCAGCTTCACGTACGCGGCATCGGGGGGCGCTCATGTACTGCAATCATTGCGGCGCGGCCAACGACAACAACGCCCGCCAATGCGTGGCCTGCGGGCAGGCACTGCAGGCCTCTTCGGCCGACATCACCAACCCGATCCAGCCAGCGGCCCCGCCGCCAGCTGCGCCGGTGGCGCGTCCGCACGTGCCCAACAACCTGGTCTGGGCGATCCTGTGCACGCTGTTCTGCTGCCTGCCCGGCGGCATCGTCGCGATCGTCTACGCGGCGCAGGTGGACGGAAAAGTCGCTGCGGGCGACATCGCCGGCGCGCAGGCTTCCGCGCGCAATGCGGCGACGTGGTGCTGGGTGTCGGCCGGTTGCGGCATCGTGCTCTGCGTCGTCTATGTCTGCTTCTATATCTTCTTCCTCGGCGCATTGGCGAACCACTGACGCGCCATGGGAGCGATCGTGCTGCCGCGCAGGCCCGAGCAACGACACTGGTTGCCTCTGGCAGCTCTGATTACCGGCGCCATCGGCGGCGCATTGCTGCTGCGCAACGCGAATCCCTATGCGGCCCACAGTGTGTTGCCACCCTGCCCGTTCCACGCGCTGACCGGCCTGTACTGCCCCGGTTGCGGCAGCACGCGTGCCCTGTACTCGCTCCTGCACGGCGATCTGCCGCAGGCGCTGGCAATGAATCCGCTACTGGTGATCGCGCTGCCCTGGGTGGCGCTGATGGCATTGCACGCGGCAGGTTGGCGGCTGCGCGTCCTCGAACCGTTATTGCGCTCGATCGAACGTCCGCTGCCATGGCTCGTCGTGCTGCTCGGCTACGCCCTGCTGCGCAACCTGCCGTTCGCGCCATTCACCCTGCTGGCGCCGCATTGACGACGAAGTACGTCGCTCAGCCGATCAGATGCGCGATCACGAAGATCGCGATCACTGCCAGCCACAGCAGCAGCATGCGCCAGACCAGGCTCATCGCGTCGCGCAGTTCCAGCAGCGCAGGGCTGGCGGCGATCGCGTCGCCGTCGGGCAGGTCGGTGTCGTCGTCGGCGATTTCGACATCCACGCTCGCACGCGCGGCGGCGGCGAGGAAGCCGGTATCGAGCCGCAGGCCTCCGGCGTGCCATTCGCGCCAGGCCGAGAACACCGCGTCGAAATTCGCCGCCAGCGCGAGCGCGATCGTCATCAATTGCGCGACCGGCCAGTCGAGTGCCGTCAGCAGCCAGCGTGCGTCCTCGTGTTGCGCGACCGGTTCCTCGTCGTGCGCGGCATCGTCGCCCAGCAGCGCGATCATGCGGTACAGCAAGGCGCCCGCCGGCCCGAGCAGGAAGAACCAGAACAGCGGCCCGAACCAGCGCCGCAGGGCGCCGTTGAACACCGCCGCGACGAGGACGTGGCCGTCGAGCGGGGGCACAGGATCGGCGTGCAGCAGGCTGGCGGCGGCATCGCGCTTCTGCTCGCTGTCGGGCGCTGCGACGATCGCGTCGACATCGAGGTCGAGGTCGCGCGGTCCCCAGCAGTAGAACAGCAGCAGGGTCGCGAACACGAAGCCCGGCAGCCCCCACAGGGAGTCGTGCAGGGCCAGTTGCAGCAGGCCGACCAGCAGCACCGGCAAGCCGACGATCAGCAGCAGACCTGCGCGGCCGCTCAGGGCGCCATCGGGCATGGAGGTGCCGACGACGTAGCGCCGCCATTCCACCAGCCAGTCGAAGCGCCGCAGCGACGCCAGCGAGGCCGCCATGTGCCCCGCGACGAGGACGACGACGACGGCGATCAGTGCTGCGGACATGGAGGCGCTCGATGCATGGCACCGCAATTCTAGCGCGCGCGCGTCCGATTCATGGCATCGCTTCCTGCCGTGCCAGCCAGCGCCGGATCAGCCAGCTCGAGATCGACAGACGCGGCGAGAGCAGCAGTTCGCCGGCCGCGACCGCGGCGCGGATCTGCCCGGCGGTGAACCAGCGCGCGTCCTCGAGTTCGCCACCGAAGCGCGGTTCGTCGCCAGCCGCCTCCGCCTCGAATCCGACCATCAGGTTCGCCGGAAACGGCCATGGTTGCGAGCCGGCATAGCGGCAGTCGTGCACGCGCAATCCGGTTTCCTCGAAGACCTCGCGCGCGACGGCGTCTTCCAGGCGCTCGCCGGGTTCGAGGAATCCGGCGATCACCGAATAGCGTTTCGCCGGCCAGCTCGCCTGGCGGCCGAGCAGCAGGCGCTCGCCGTCGCTGATCGAAACGATGATCGCCGTATCGGTGCGTGGGTAGTGTTCGCTGCGGCAGCCCGTGCAACGCGCAGCATGACCGGCGCGGATCGGCTGCAACGGCGCGCCGCAGCGGCCGCAGAAGCGGTGCGTGGCCCGCCAGTGCAGGAGTGCGCGCGCATGCGCGTGCAGGCCGGCATCGACGGCGGGCAGTTTCAGCGCGGCGGCGCGCAGGTCGATGCGCGATCCCGCGACTTCATGCGTCGCATCCATCGGCATGGCGAACCAGCCACGGCCTTCGTGCAGGGCGAGGAACACCGCCTCGGCCGGAAGCTGCGGCGCAAGCTGTGCGCCACGCACCGGCGCGTGGCCCTGGCCATCGGCTGCGGCGAGCGCATGGCCGTCGCCATCGAGCAGCAGCACGCCTGCCTCGGGCCACAGTGCGCGCAAGGCGTCGGCATCATCGCGCAGGCGGTCGGCGCGGTCAGGGGGCAGCTCCGCGAAGGCGTAATCGGGCGGCAGTCCGCTCACCCAGCGAGGTCCTGCGGCTGCATCACGCGGAGAAGGAACTGCCGCAGCCGCAGGTCGTCTTCGCGTTCGGATTGCGGATGGTGAATTGCGCGCCGTGCAGGCTCTCGCTGTAATCGACCTCGGCGCCGAGCAGGTATTGCAGGCTCAGCGGATCGACCAGCAGGGTCACGCCGTCGGTCTGCACGGCCAGATCGTCCTCGGCCTGTTCCTCGTCGAAGGAAAAGCCGTATTGGAACCCCGAACACCCGCCGCCGCTGATGTACACGCGCAGCTTGAGCGCGGCATTGCCTTCCTCGCGGATCAACTCGGCAACCTTGTGCGCGGCCGCATGGGTGAACGACAGCGGTGCATCGAGCTGCTGGTAGCTTTGACCTGAAGCAAGGGGGTGCATGGCGAGCGCGTCGGTCATGCCCTCAGGATGGGGGGCGCGAGGCGGATGTTCAAGTTCCGCACGCTGCCCGGACGCTTCCACCGGCGCGAAGTCAGTTCGTGGCGGGCCTGCCCGATCCCGGCGCCGCCGGCTCGCCGCTGAGGGCGTCGGCCCAGGGAATGGCCTGCTCGATGGTGCTGCCCTCCGAATGCAGAGTCACCTTCACCTGGCTCGGCGTGAAGCCGGGCGGCAGCATCACGCTGCCCTCGATCTTCTGGAAGTAGCGGAACTGGAAAGGCTGCGCAGGCGCGGACGGCTTCTGCAGCAGGTCGGCCCATTGCAGGGTCTGCAGCTTGCCAGCCTTGGCGCCGTCGATCTGCATCGTCATCTGCCCTTCGCTGATCTTGCCGCGGTTGAGGTTCTGGGTGAGCGTGGTGGCGTAGTGCCAGCTGCCGTTCGCGTCCTGGTCCATCTTCACGCTGTGCACCGACAGCCCGCGCCGCTGGCTGCCCGAGCCGACCAGGCGCTCGTAGAAGGCCACGTCGGCGCGCAACGCCGAAACCTCTTCGTCCCGCTCGGACAAGCTGGTCTGCAATTCCTGGTTGGCGGCGCGGCTGACCGTGTCCGAGCTCTTCAATGTGGCGATCTGCTGTTGCAGGCCGTCGATCTGCCCGGTTTGCGCGCGCAGGCCGGCGTTCTCGCGGCTGAGCGCGGCCAGGTGCGGCGAGGACCAGCGCACGGCACCCCACCACGCCAACGCGATGCTGCCGATCCACAGCACCACCAGCAGGGCGATCCAGCGACGCATGCGGGACCGCTGCGGCACGGTCTGGGTTGGGCTGCGCTCCGGCTCGGGTTCGTCCATGGCCCGGTATAGCCGCAGGCGTCTGCGAGCGTCAAGCGACCCCCGCTATACTCGTCAACCCCGCCCCCGCGGACCGAGGCGACCGTCTGATGTCCTGGAGCGAAGCCGTGCTGTGGATCAAGGCCTTCCACATCGTGTTCGTGGTGACCTGGTTCGCCGGACTGTTCTACCTGCCGCGCCTGTTCATCTACCACCGCGAGGCGACGGACATGGTCTCGCGCGCGCGCTTCGTGACGATGGAGCGCCGTCTGCTCCTGATCACCCACATCGGCGCAGCCCTTGCCCTGGCTTTCGGCATCGGCCTGCTGCTGCAGACGCCTGCGTTCCTGCAGCAGGGCTGGCTGCACGCAAAGCTCGGACTGGTCGTGCTGCTGCTGGCCTACCACGGCTGGTGCATGAAGCTCACCGCCGACTTCCGCCACGGCAGGCCGGTACCGGGTTCGCGCTGGCTGCGCTGGTTCAACGAAGTCCCGGCACTGCTGCTGATTGGCATCGTCTGCCTGGTGGTGGTCAAGCCGTTCTGAACGTCATTTCGAGCCCACCCGGGACACCGGACGGGGCATAATGGATTTCCGGGGGAACGCGACATGCACAAGACGACCTCGTCCCAGCAAGACGAATACCGCCAGGCCTTCCTTCGCCATCTGCCCAAGCGGATCGAAGCCGTCGAACAGCGCATCCAGCGTTACCGCCGCGAGGGCTGGGAGGCCGGCGGCATGGCCACGCTCAACGACGACGTGCAGCGCCTGGCCGGCGCCAGCGGGCGCTACGACCTGATCGAGCCCAGCCAGCACCTGCTCACCCTCGAGCAGATGCTCGGCGAGCACCTCGCCCGCCGTAGCCTGCCCGACATCCAGCAGAGCGATCGCATGCTCGCGCTGACCGCCGCAGTCACCGCTTCGCTGGTCTCCCGCCCGATTGCGCAACAGCGTGCGGCGCACAGCGAAGTCCCGCCCGATGGCTACTGGCGCCGCTGGGTGGCCGACGCGCCGGACCCGACCACGATGCAGGCGCAGGCCGCCGCTTCGGTCGCGGCGAACGATGCCGCCAAACCCGCAGCCGCGCCGGGTATCGCACGCCGCATCTACCAGCTCAGCGACAGCAATGCATTCGCCTGCGAGCTTGCGCAGCACCTGGAAAACGAAGGCTTCGAGGTCGAGCCGGTCGAGACCGTCGATGAGTTGTCCGAACTGCTGATGAGCCTTTCCCCGCACCTGGTGCTGGTGGACGCCTCGCGCATGCCCGAGCTCACCGCCGTAGGCACCGCGCGCAGGGAGGCCCAGCAGCGCGGCAGCGGCCAGCGCATCCAGCTGGTGGCGATGGCGGCGCAGGACAACCTGCAGTCGCGGCTGGACGCGCGCCGCGCCGGCGCCGACGCCCTGCTGTTCCCGCCATTCAACGTGGCCGACGTGATGCACCAGCTGCATGCACTGCTCGCGCCGGCGACGGAGGACAAGCTGCGCATCCTGATCGTCGAGGACGATCGCGCCCAGGGCCTGTTCGCGCAGAGCGTGCTCACCAATGCGGGCATGCAGGCGGTGGTCGAGCAGGATCCGCTGCACGTGCTCGAAGCGATCGAAGCGCTGCACCCGGACCTGGTGCTGATGGACCTGCATATGCCGCACGCCAACGGCGTGGAACTGACCGCGCTGATCCGCGAGCACAAGCTGTTCAAGAACACGCCGATCGTGTTCCTGTCGGGCGAGAACGACCCGGATGCGCGCTTCGATGCGATCAAT
>DATHOV010000532.1:0-5617 GCA_035484515.1 Lysobacteraceae bacterium | reverse complement strand
CGCCACCGAAACCATCGCCCGCCCGCATTCGGTCCTGATGCCCGGCCTGGTCAACGCCCACACCCACAACGCGATGACCCTGCTGCGCGGGGTCGCCGACGACCTTCCGCTGATGCGCTGGCTCACCGAGCACATCTGGCCGATCGAGGCCGCCGTGCTAGGGCCGCAATTCGTCGCCGACGGCGTCGATCTGGCGATCGCCGAGATGCTGCGTGGCGGCACCACCTGCTGCAACGACATGCACTTCTTCCCCGACGCGAGTGCCGCGACCTACCGTCGCCACGGTTTCCGGGCGCTGGTGGGATTGCCGGTCATCGACTTTCCGACCGCGTGGGCCGCGTCGCAGGACGAGTATTTCGACAAGGCGGGCGAGGTGCACGACCTCTACCGCAGCGACGCCCTCGTGCGCACCTGTTTCGCGCCGCACGCGCCGTACACGGTCTGCGATGCGAGCTTCGAGCGCATCCGCGTGCTGTCCGACCAGCTCGATATACCGGTGCACTGCCATGTCCATGAGACCGCACACGAAGTCGAGGAATCGCACGGGCTGCACGGCATGCGACAGATCGCGCGGCTGGATCGGCTCGGCGTGGTCAACGATCGCCTGATCGCGGTGCACATGACCCAGCTCACCGATGGCGAGATCGCGCTCTGCGCTTCACGCGGAGTTTCGGTCGCTCATTGTCCCGAATCCAACCTCAAGCTCGCCTCCGGCATGTGCCGCATCGAGGCGCTGCGACGTGTGGGCGTCAACGTCGCGCTCGGTACCGACGGCTGCGCGAGCAACAACGATCTCGACATGTTCGGGGAGATGCGCACGGCCGCGCTGCTTGCGAAGGTCGTCGCGAATGACGCGTCGGCGATGGACGCCGCGAACACGTTGCGAATGGCCACCCTCGGCGGCGCCAATGCGATGGGGATGGGCGATCGCATCGGCAGCATCGAGCCGGGCAAGCGCGCCGACCTGGTCTGCGTCGACATGGACCGCATCGAGACCCAGCCGATGTACGACCCGATCTCGCATCTGGTCTATGCGACCGGGCGGCAGCACGTCACCGATGTGTGGATCGATGGGCAGGCGAAGCTGCGCGACAACGCGCTGGTCGACATCGACACGTCTGCGCTGATCGCGAATGCGCGGCAGTGGCGCGAACGCATCGGTGCGATCGAGAAGGCATCGTGATGGCGACGGCAAACACCAACTTCGATCAAGCCGAACTCGACAAGTTCGCGGATCTCGCGCATCGGTGGTGGGACGCGAACGGCCCGCAACGCCCCCTGCACGAGTTGAACCCGACGCGCCTGGCCTACGTCCGCGCTCGCTGCGCGTTGCGTGGCGCTGCCGTGCTCGATATCGGTTGTGGCGGCGGCCTGCTCAGCGAGGCGCTGGCGGGCGAGGGCGCCGAAGTCATCGCCCTGGACCTCGCGCCCGAACTGATCGAGATCGCGAAATTGCATCTGCTGGAATCGCAGGCGACGAGGCCGGCGTTGCGCATCGACTACCGCCTGCAGTCCGCCGAATCGCTCGCCGTGGAAATGCCCGCGCGCTTCGACGCGATCGCCTGCATGGAGATGCTCGAACACGTGCCCGATCCCGGCTCGGTCGTGCGCGTCTGCGCGAACCTGCTCAAGCCGGGCGGGCGTCTGGTCGTGTCCACGCTCAACCGCACACCGGCCGCGTTCGCGCTGGCCATCGTCGGCGCCGAATACGTCGCCGGCCTGCTGCCGAAGGGCACGCACAGCTATGCGCAATTCATCCGGCCGTCGGAACTGGCGGCGTGGCTGCGCGAGGCTGGATTGGAACTGGAAGACGTGAGCGGACTCCACTACAACCCGCTCACGCATGCGGCAGCCATCGGCCGCCGCACCGACGTGAATTACCTTGCCTGCGCGGTGAAACCCGGATGACGACGCTCCGCATCGACTGCATCCTGTTCGATCTCGATGGCACCCTGGTGGACAGTGCGCCGGACCTGCTCGCGGCGGTCAACCGCGTGCTCGTCGACACCGGCCGCGAACAGTTGCCGCTGGCGACCTTGCGTCCGGTCGTCTCGAAGGGGTCGCGGGCGATGCTGGCGACGGCGTTCCCCGATCTCGACGACGAAGCACGCGAGCAGCTTGTGCAGCCGTTCCTGGACTACTACGGTGCTGCCATCGCGGAGCATGGCCGTGCCTTCGACGACATCGAGCTGCTGTTGTCGCGGCTCGAGCGCGCCGGCCTGCGCTGGGGCATCGTCACCAACAAGCCCGAGAAGCTCGCGCGCGCAGTCGTGCAGGCGATGGGCTGGAGCGAGCGTTGCGCGGTGCTGATCGGCGGCGACACCCTGGCCGCGAAGAAGCCCGATCCGGCGCAACTGCTGCATGCCAGCGAGCTGCTCGGATTCACGCCCGACCGCTGCGTCTATGTCGGCGACGACGAGCGCGACATCCAGGCCGCGCGCGCGGCAGGCATGCCGTCGGTCGTCGCCCTGTGGGGCTACCGCGAGGCGCACGAGGACCCGGCGAGCTGGGGCGCGGATCGCAGCATCGGCTTCCCGCTGGAACTGTGTTTTGGCCTGGTCGACGGCTTCGGGCGTGACAAGTACTGAACACGGCCACCGCGACGACGCACAGGCCGTCGTCGCCTTCATCGCCAAGTGGCGCGCACGCGAGCCGGAGATGGCGTTCGCGGAAGTGTTCTGCCCGCGTACCGTGCGTGCGCGTTTCGGGTTGTGGGGAGCGCTGGTCTTCGAATGGCGCGAGGCCGCATTCGAGCTCAGCGATGCGCGGCCGACCGAGGTCAAGTGCTCCTGGTGGGCCGACGAATCGCTGCGTTGCGCGCAGGATGCCCCGCGCCATCCATTGACCGTCGCCCTGTCGATGCCAGGACTGCCATGGCATGCGCTGGCGCGCGGCCTCTCGGCGATGGCGGATGCGGAGCCTTCGCGCCCGGTGGATCGCGAAGCGGCGCTGGCATCGGTCGCGCCGTTGGCCGATGCCGTCGCAATGGTCGAAGGTGCGTTGTTCGATGCGCCGTCCGCGGAGGATGCGAAGCGCGCCGTCGCCGTGCACCTGCTGGGCGAACGCCTGCGCATCGGGCTGATGGCCGCCGATGGCGGGCGCGTCCCGCTGTCGCTACTCGCCCGGCACGGTCTGCGGGCGCAGGACCTGTCCGGGCCGCAGGGCGAGCCTGCGGCTTGCGACTGGGCCCGGGAGCTGGCGGCCGCCCTGCCGTCGCAACCGTTCGATGCTGCCCTGTATCGCCGCGCGTGCGGAGCGTTTGATGGCTGGCACCTGCGTGAGCGTGCAGCCGGCCGTACGCGCCGCATGCCGTCCCTGCGCGCGCTGACGCTGGCATGGCGCAGCGCGCGCCAGGCTACCCGCACAGGTTAAAATACAAACTTCTGACGGAAGGGTCGCCCTGTAGGGCGATGTCCCGAGCCGATGCATGTCCACGAGGCGAGTCCATGTCCACCGACCACCACCACGATCCAATGGCTGCAGCGCGCGTCGCCGACGAGGCCGCAAACGCCCTGCCGGACATCGCATCCGACCAGGCGGCGAGCGATGCGCTCGACTGGGTCGGCATGGATGCGATCGACCTCCCGGTCCGCGTCGTCGATGGCGGTGTCGAGATGCGCGTTGCGGCGAGCGTTTCCACCGAGGTCGATCTGCGGGGCGATGCGTCGCGCGGGATCCACATGTCGCGGCTGTATCTCGCGCTGGATGCGGCGTGTGCGGAACCGCTGTCGCCTGCGATGCTGCACGCCCTGCTGCGCGGATTCCTTGCGTCGCATGTCGATCTTTCGACGCGCGCGCGCGTGCGGATCGCGTTCGATCACTTCTTGCGCCGTCCCGCGCTCGCGAGCGGGCACAGCGGCTGGCGACGTTATCCGATGGTGCTGACTGCGATGCTGGAGCGCGACGCGTTCACCCTCGATGTCGCATTCGATGTCGTGTATTCGAGCACATGCCCGGCCTCGACCGCGCTCGCGCGGCAGCTGGTCGCGGAGGATTTCGGACGCGCGTTCCCGGCGGATGCCCCGCTCGATCGCGCCGCCGCGTTGCGCTGGCTTTCCGGCGAACACGGGATGCGCGCAACGCCGCATAGCCAGCGCAGCACCGCCCACATCCGCGTGCGGCTCGATCGAACGATGGCGGGGCTGCCTTTCGGCGCATTGATCGACCGCGCCGAAGCCGCGCTGGGCACGGCCGTGCAGACCGCAGTCAAGCGCATCGACGAACAGGCCTTTGCGCGCCGCAACGGCGAGAATCCGATGTTCTGCGAGGATGCCGCGCGTCGCTTGCAGCGAGCCTTTACGGCCGCGCCAGTGGCTCGCGAACTGGGCGTCCGCGGCATCGCGGTCCGCGTCGCCCATCACGAAAGTCTGCACGCGCACGATGCGGTTGCGTCGATCGGCGACGGTTAGGCGGTTTCGCCGTAAACGGCGAACCAGTCGTCAGGCAGGACGGCACGCCATCGGCTAGCATGCGCCAATGGGGAGATTGCGCGTTCTGGTGCTGGCCGCTTGCGGACTTTGGGCGCTGCTGGCGTCGACCACGGCGTTTGCGGATACACCATTTGCGTTGTCGCATATCGGCGATCCGGGTGCGCCGGCCGCCGAGGTCGTAGCGGGGCAACGCGATGCGACTGCGGTCGCGTTGCCGGTGCCGGTCTTCACCCCGATTCCGCCTGCAGGAATCTGGCTGCGCGTGGAACTGCGGGCTGATCTGTCGCGTGCTCGACCCCAGGTGCTGGTGCTCGATGCGCCGAACAATACGACCACAAGCGCATGGCTGCCGGGAGCCAGCGCGCCCTTGATCCGCAGCACGATCGGTCCGCACGCGGATCCGATCGTGAGTCCTCGCCTCGCGGTTTTTCCGTTGCCTGAGAGCCTGCGCGCAGGCCAGAGCATCTACGTGTATGTCCGGACCACGGCGCGCTATCCCGATACCGTCCGGATCATGGATGCGCATGCGTTCCGGGTCGAGGATCGCCTCAACCTGCAGATCAATACCCTGATCGTCGGAACATTGTTGTCTCTGACCCTGGTCGGCATCGGCATGGGCCTGATGCTGCGCGAGACCGATTTCCTGCTGCTCGGCTTTGGCCTGGCGTTTGCATTGTTGTTTCTCCTGGACAACACCTCCGACCTCTACCGGATTCCCGGCCTGGAATGGCTGTCCGGCGTACGCGTGACCCAGCACGCGCTGGCGAACGGCGCGGCGATCCTGATGGCGTTGTTCGTGCTGCGTTATCTGCAGATGGCCACCCGCACGCCGCTGCTGGCGCGCATCCAGTGGGGCGTCATCGCGATCTATGTCGCGGTGATGATCGCGTACTGCATCCCGGTGGTTGGCGATTGGCCACAGTGGTCGCGGATCGGCAACCTGACGATG
The DNA here is from genome assembly GCA_035484515.1 of Lysobacteraceae bacterium. Lineage (GTDB taxonomy): Bacteria > Pseudomonadota > Gammaproteobacteria > Xanthomonadales > Xanthomonadaceae > SZAS-103. The sequence continues at coordinate 238 of DATHOV010000532.1, read as the reverse complement.
CTGGTGAGCGCGATCGTCGAATTCATATCGGCGACGAAAGGCGCCATCGCCGGCCATCGCGCTTCGCGCATGTTCCTGTGGTCGTGGGCGCCGCTGCTGTTTTTCCTGTGCTGGAAGGTGCTGGAAATCAACCTGGGATGGCCTGCGAACCAGTTGCTGCGTTTCGCGTTCCCGGCAAGCTTCGTCATTGCGGGGGTCCTGATGATGATCGGACTCGGCGACCGCATGCTGAAGTACA
>DATHOV010000531.1:0-2291 GCA_035484515.1 Lysobacteraceae bacterium | reverse complement strand
CCGACGAGAGGGGGCCGGTGACCTACGGCGAGGAAGAGGACGAAGTGTTCCTAGGTCGCTCAGTCACCCAGCACAACAACGTCTCCGACGAGACTGCGCGCAAGATCGACGAGGTCGTGCGCGGCATCCTGGACCGCGCCTACGAACGTACCCGCGCGATCCTCACTGCGAACCGCGACAAGCTCGAGGCGATGGCGCAGGCGTTGCTGTTGTACGAGACCATCGACGCGATCCAGATCGACGCGATCATGGAAGGCCGCACGCCGCCGCCGCCGCTGGACTGGACCAAGGACGGCAAGCCGCTGCCAACCGACACCGCAGGACCCAAGCCCAATGCGCTCGGCGGCCCCGCACCGACGGTGTGACAGAGCGGTCGCTTGTCAGAAGGAATACGAAAGGCCAGAGTTCGCTCTGGCCTTTTCGCTGGTGCTGCCGATGTTCGACACGATCCCGCAACTCGACTGCGCCGGCCGCGTCTTGCGCTTCGACCGACCTCGCGTGCTGGGTATCGTCAACGTCACTCCCGATTCGTTTTCGGGAGACGGTCTGGCAGCATCGACCGATGCTGCGATCGCGCACGGATTGAAACTCGCGGAAGAGGGCGCAGACGCGCTGGATGTGGGCGGCGAATCCACGCGGCCGGGTGCGGATGAAGTGCCGGTCGAGGAGGAAATGCGGCGGGTGGTTCCGGTCATCGAAGCATTGGCGAAACGCACGACGCTGCCGGTATGGGTGGACACATCGAAACCCGAAGTGATGCGTGCGGCCGTCGGCGCGGGCGCGGGAACGATCAACGACGTGCGCGCGCTGCGTCGCGAGGGTGCGCTCGACGCGGCGGCGGAACTGAAAGTGCCGGTGTGCCTGATGCACATGCAGGGCGATCCCCGCACCATGCAGGACGCACCGCACTACGAGGACGTGGTTGCCGAGGTGCATCGATTCCTTGCGGAACGCATCTTCGCCTGCGAGATGAGCGGCATCCCGAAGAAGAAGATCGTCGTCGATCCGGGTTTCGGTTTCGGCAAGACCCTCGATCACAACCTCGCCCTGCTGCGCCAGCTCGCGCGCTTCCTCGACCTCGGTGTGCCGGTCCTCGCTGGCCTGTCGCGCAAGGGCATGATCGGCACGCTGACCGATCGCCCGCAGGGCGAGCGCGTGTACGGCTCCATTGCCGCTGCCCTGATCGCCGTGCAGAACGGCGCGAAGCTGCTGCGCGTGCACGACGTCGCAGCGACGGTGGATGCGTTGAAAGTGTGGAATGCGGTCGCTGCGCAGACGGTGCCCAAGGCAAAATCGGGCCCGGCGATGCCGAAGTGGCCGGATGACGACTGACTTGCGAAGCAGTCAAACGTGAAAGATCCAGGCGCCGATACCCGCCCGACCGCCATCGCCATCATGGGTCCGACCGCGTCGGGCAAGAGCGCGCTCGCGCTCGACTGGGCGCGACGGCTGGGCGGCGAGATCGTCAGCGTCGACTCGGCGCTGGTCTATCGCGGGCTCGATATCGGCAGTGCGAAACCCGATGCCAACGAGCGCGCGCTCGTGTCGCACCACATGCTCGACCTGCGCGATCCGCACGAGGGATACAGCGCCGCGGAATTCGCTTCCGATGCGATGCGCGAGCTGAAGGGCATCGCCGCGCGCGGGAGGATTCCACTGCTGGTCGGCGGCACAGGGTTGTATTTCCGCGCACTGCTGCACGGGTTGTCGCAAATGCCGTCGGCCGATGAGTCGCTGCGCGCGGTCATCGCGGAGGAGGGCGAGGCGCGCGGCTGGGACGCGCTGCATGGCGAACTCGCGGCAGTCGATCCCGCTGCTGCGCGACGCATCAAGCCCGGCGATCGCCAGCGCATCAGTCGCGCGCTGGAAGTGTGGCGGATCAGTGCCAAGCCGATCAGCGTCTGGCAGGACGAATCGTCGCGTCGACCATTCCCGTTCCGCGTGCTCAAGCTCGTGCTGTCGCCTGCGAATCGCGCAGTGCTGCATGCGCGCATCGCGGTCCGCTTCGATGCGATGCTCGCGCAGGGTTTCCTCGATGAAGTGCAGCGGCTGCGGACCGAGCCGCGCCTGCGCGAACATCCGGCACCACTGGATCTGCCGGCCCTGCGTGCGGTCGGCTACCGGCAGGCCTGGCGTCATCTGGATGGCGCGACCGATGCGAAGGCTTTCCGCGACGAAGCCATTGCGGCGACCCGCCAGTTGGCCAAACGGCAACTGACCTGGCTGCGTGGCGAGCACGATGCTCGCTGGTTCGACCCGGCCATCGACGCGACCGCTCTCGACGGCGCGCT
>DATHOV010000530.1:0-2288 GCA_035484515.1 Lysobacteraceae bacterium | reverse complement strand
CGGCGTGCCACGCCATCGAGGCGTCCGACTGCTGCTTGAGCGTATAGGTCTGACCGAGAATGTTCCAGACGATGTTGCCAAAGCCTTCGTTCGCGGTGGTGATGCCCGGGGGCATGTCGATCATGGTCTTGTCCTTTGCTCTCGATGAAAACTCGACCTCGCCGGCCTAGCGGCCGAGGAATTCGGCGACGTGGCGACCCGCGGCGGGCGTTTCCTCGAACACCAGGTGCCCGGTCGCCGGCACGAGTTGGAGATGGCCGTCGGGCAAGCCCGCCATCCAGGCCTGGGCCTGGGCTGTCGGGCGTAAACGATCATTCGCGCCCCACAGCACAAGGGTCGGCACAGTGATGCGATGCAGCCAGTGGGCGAGCTTGGGATTACCCTGCGGGTCGTTGCGGATCAGTTTTGCAAATCCGCCGACTTCGCGTCCCAGCCGCGCGTCGAAGGCCGGATCCGGCGCTTGCGGAAAGTAGCGCAGTGCGGCAGCCGGATCGTGGGCGAGATAGGCTGGCAGCTCCTGCGGCGCGACCTCGAACAGGCCCGGCGCCGGCGCGGTATCGACCACGAGGCCGGCAGGGGCGACCAGCACCAGCCGGCGCACCCGTTGCGGCTGACGAATGGCGAATTCGGCGGCGAGCCATCCGCCCAGCGAGAATCCTGCGAGGTCGAAACTCCGCAGACCGAGATGGTCAAACAGGTCCATGTAGTGAAGGACATGATCCTCGACGGTATCGATCGTGTCGGAGTCGCCTGAATCGCCGAAGCCGGGATGAAAGGGGATCAGCACCGCGTGATGCGCGGCCCAGGCCCGCGCCATCTCGAAACCTGTGAAAGTGCCCGTGCCGTGCAGGAACACCAACACGGGTCCGCTGCCGATGGAGTGGACAACCGTCTTGACCCCATTGATGTCGTATTCGGAGCGGGTAAATCCGGCGAGGTCGGACGCGGATTTCGCACTGATATCATGCATGGGTAAAGCCTCCAGTTGAACGTGAGGAACGTAAGGCCCTGGCCGCGCGGCGCGTCATGCCGCATCCGCGCGGCGGGCCTTCAGATGGCCGGCAAACTGGTCGACTGCGTTGGCGAGCCGCGCGGCTATGATCGGCGGTAGCGGTTGGCCTGCTTCGAATTCGGTGGCGCTGGCATAGATCGCGGTCGAAACCGTGCAGGCCTCGAAGAAGCCGAACAGCGGCCGCAGCTGATGCTCGACCACCAGCGAATGACGAAGGCCGCCGCCGAGCGCGGTGAGCAGCACCGGGCGGTTCTTCAATGCGCTGGGTTCGATCAGGTCGAACACGTGCTTGAACAATCCGGGATAAGAACCCTGAAACACCGGGCAGCCGATGACGAGAGCGTCGGCGTCCTCGATCGCCTCGATCACGCCGCGCGCGCAGTCGCTGAGGGCATCGCGCGAAAACGCCGCGAGACCCGGCCCCGCATCGACCAGGTCCAGGATCTCGGTGGTGATGGCGTGTCGCTCGCGCAGGTCGGCCCCGACCGCCTCCACCAGCGCCCGGGACTTGGCCGGGCGCCAGCTGTTGCCGCAGAAGCCGATGATGCGTTGCCTGGACACGTCGATTTCCTCTTCCGGGCCGACGGGGTTAGCCGGTCACGCCGAAAACGGTCCAATGAGCGTCCGGGCCGGGCAGTCCGAGCAGGGCGCGGCCACACTCCTCGACGATCTGGTCCGCCATCAGGATGTGCTGGGTGCCGGAATGAATGTCGCGATAGGAGCGCTGCATCGGCGTATTGTGCAGCGATGCGCCGCGCGCTGCGCGGTGCGCGAAGGTAGCGACGTCGGAGATCGCGTCGTGAATGTGACGCAACGACAGTTTGATCATCGTTAGCTGATTGAGGGTGGGCTGCTGGCCGAGATCGCAGGTCGCAGATACGTCCCGCCACGTTTCGTGCACCAGCGCGCGCGCCGCGCGATAGCGCGCCTCCATTTGGGCGAATTGGAACCTGAAGCTCGCACTGTCACTCGATTTGCCGAACGGATCGTGTCGCTGCACGATCACCTTGACCAGTTCGTCGAGGATTCGGCGACCGACGCCGACCGCCCAGCCGGAATGGGCCCAGGCGCTGTAGCCGGCGAGGCCGAGCGCGCCTTGCGTGCCGCCGCGCCTCGGCGCGTCGATGTCGAAATCGTAGGTCATGTGGGTCGGCACGAACAGTTCGTCGCCCTCGCTCAGCGTGTAGTCGAAGCTGCCGGTGGCGCGCAGGCCGAGCACGTCCCAGTTGCCCATCAGCTTGATGGTCGAGCGGGGATGATGGGTGACGATGATCTT
>DATHOV010000529.1:0-3578 GCA_035484515.1 Lysobacteraceae bacterium | reverse complement strand
CTGTCGTGCATCGTGCTGATCAGCCAGAACCGCCAGGCCGAGAAAGACCGTGTGCGTTCGGACATCGAGTACGAGGTCAACGTGAAGGCCGAACTTGAAGTCGCGCACCTGCACGAGAAGACCGACCAGATCTACGAGGAGATGCACGAGCATTTCGCGCGGATGCAGAAGAAGCTCGACGCGATCCGCGGTACGAACGCGCCGATGTTGTGAAAGTCGGGCTCTGAAGGCGGTCGCATGCAGTGTGGCGGGTCGCGACGACGCGCTGACAGGTTGTCGAAATCCACGTGCAGCCCGGACGGTTGATCCCGCATCGACCGCAAGGGAATCCGAACGTGCTTGCGCGATCCTTGGCTGACACAAATCCGCAACGCATCTGTCGCAAGCTGGCACTGAACCCGGTCAGCGGGTGCCTGGAACGCCGAGGTCGAGCCTTGCCCATGCTGCGCAGTGTACCGACGCCAGCCCCACCGTCCTGCGCGCAATAGGTTTTTCAGACCTTCGTTCGAGGTTCGCATGGTTTTCCTTCCCCGTGACCGCTCGCAGCAAAGCGCCGTCGCCACGCTCTCGAGCACACGGATAAGGCCGAACGCCTACGATCTGGCCGCATTTGCGCTGCTGCTGGCCGCTGCGGTGCTGCTTTCGCACGGCGCGGGGGAAATGCGGAATCCGCTCTCCGTGCTGTCGGTCCAGCCGGTGACCCTCGACGTCGGCCACCTGCCCGAATACGCATTGCGCACGACCCTGCGCATGTTCGCGGCGATGCTGGCCTCGCTGCTCTTCACCTTCACCGTGGCGACCCTGGCTGCCAAGAGCAGGCGCGCGGAAATGGTCATCGTGCCGGCGCTGGACATCCTGCAGTCGGTGCCGGTGCTGGGCTTCCTCAGCTTCACCGTGACCTTCTTCATGAACCTGTTCCCGGGCAGCCAGTTCGGTGCCGAGTGCGCGTCGATCTTCGCGATCTTCACCGCGCAGGCCTGGAACATGGCGTTCTCTTTCTATCAGTCGCTGCGCACGGTGCCGCGCGATCTCGACGAGGTCAGCCGCGGCTACGGATTCTCGGCGTGGCAGCGTTTCTGGCGGCTGGAGGCGCCGTTCGCGGCGCCCGGCCTGATCTGGAACATGATGATGTCGATGTCCGGAAGCTGGTTCTTCGTCGTCGCGTCGGAGGCCATCACCGTCGGCAACACGACAGTGACGCTGCCCGGCATCGGTTCGTACCTGGCTCTGGCGATCGAACGGAAGGACATGGCCGCTGTCGGATGGGCGGTAGTGGCGATGGGCGTCGTCATCCTGCTTTACGACCAGTTGCTGTTCCGGCCGATCGTGACCTGGGCCGACAAGTTTCGCTTCGAGCAAACCGCCTCCAGCGACAAGCCGCGTTCGTGGGTCTACGACCTCGTTCACCGTGCGCATCTGCTGAAGCGGTTGTCGGCGCCGTTCGCGTGGGGCTGGCAACGCCTGATGCTGGTCCGTTTCGGCTTCCCGCAGCGGATCAGGGCGCGGGTGCCGTTCAAGCGGAACCTGGTGAGCGACCGTTTCTGGCTGGCGTTCGTGCTCGCGCTGGCCGCGTGGTGCGCCTGGATCGCATTCGATTACGTACGCCAGACCCTGTCCTGGGCCGATCTGCGCGAGGCCTTCGGCAGCGGCCTCGCCACCCTGTTGCGGGTGGTCGTGCTGATAGCGATCGCATCGCTGATCTGGGTGCCGATCGGCGTGTGGGTCGGACTGCGGCCGCGAGTGGCTCAGCGCGTGCAGCCGATCGCGCAGTTCCTCGCGGCGTTTCCGGCGAACGTGCTGTTCCCGGTCGCGGTCGTCGCGATCGTGGCGACCGGCGCCAATCCGAACATCTGGCTGTCGCCGCTGATGGTGCTCGGGACGCAGTGGTACATCCTGTTCAACGTCATCGCCGGCGCCAGCGCCTTCCCGACCGACCTGCGCGAAGCAGCGACGGTGTACGAGTTGCGTTCATGGACGTGGTGGCGGCGGGTGATCCTGCCGGGGATCTTTCCCTACTACGTGACCGGCGCGCTGACGGCATCGGGCGGGTCCTGGAACGCCAGCATCGTTGCCGAAATAGCACAGTGGGGCGACAAGCACGTCGAGGCCTATGGCCTGGGCTCCTACATCGCCAAGGCGACCACGGCCGGGGACTTCCATCGTGTGGTCCTCGGAATCGCGGTCATGTCGCTGTTCGTCACCTTGTTCAACCGTGTCGTCTGGCGCCCCCTCTACGTCTACGCCGAACGCCGCCTGCGGGTCGACTGACCCACGCTCCGGAGCACCAATCTATGAACGCATCCATCGCCGTCGCGCAGCCACTGGTTTCCGTCCGCGGCGTGTGCAAGCTCTACGATAAGGGCGGTTCGTCGCCACTGCTGGTGCTCGACAAGGTCGATCTGACCCTCCACTCGAACGAAATCGTCGGCCTGCTGGGCCGGTCAGGCTCGGGCAAGTCGACGCTGCTGCGCGCGATCGCCGGATTGATCCGTCCGAACGACGGCACGATCGCATTCAGGGATGCTCCCGTGGCTGGTTCGTCCACGAATGAGATCGCGATGGTCTTCCAGAGCTTCGCGTTGTTTCCCTGGCTGACCGTGCTGGAGAACGTGGAGATCGGCCTCGAGGCCAAGGGCGTCCCGCGTGCCGAACGTCGCAAGCGGGCCTTGGTCGCGATCGACCTGATCGGACTGGATGGCTATGAAAGCGCGTATCCCAAGGAGCTCTCGGGCGGCATGCGCCAGCGCGTCGGACTGGCGCGCGCGCTGGTGGTGCATCCGAAGATCCTGCTGATGGACGAGCCGTTCTCGGCGCTCGACGTCCTGACCGCGGAAACCCTGCGCACCGACTTGCTCGACCTGTGGTGCGAGGGACGCATGCCGATCGAGTCGATCCTGATCGTGACCCACAACATCGAGGAAGCGGTGCTGATGTGCGACCGCATCATGATCTTCGGCTCCAATCCCGGTCGCGTGATCGGCGAGATCCGGGTCGGCCTGCCGCAGCCGCGCAACCGCCTGGACCCGGCGTTCCGCGCGCTGGTGGAGGACATCTATGCGCGCATGACCGCACGTGGCAATACGCCCGTGCGCGAAGGCGTCTTCCCCGGCACCGGCATCGCGATGGAACTGCCGCAGGTCTCGATCAACCTTATGGCCGGCCTGCTGGAAGCCGTCGCGGCCGATCCTTACCGGGGACACGCGGATCTGCCGCCGCTCGCGGCGAGTCTGCAACTGGAGATCGACGAACTGTTCCCGATCGCCGAGACGCTGCAACTGATGCGCTTCGCCGAATTCGAGGGCGGCGACATCCGGCTCACGGCCGCGGGATTGCGTTTCGCCCAGGACGAGGTCGACGAGCGCAAGCGGCTTTTCGCCCAGCATCTGGCCAGCTATGTCCCGCTGGCGGCGCACATCCGGCGCGTACTCGATGAACGTTCGACCCATCGCGCGCCGGCACGCAGGTTCCGCGACGAACTCGAGGACTACATGTCCGAAGACCGCGCTGCCGAGACGGTCATGGCGGTGACGAACTGGGCACGCTACGCCGAGTACTTCGCGTACGACACGGAAGCGGAC
>DATHOV010000528.1:0-4479 GCA_035484515.1 Lysobacteraceae bacterium | reverse complement strand
CACGCCGAACAAAGGCAGGCTCGGCGCGAACGCACTGCTTGGCGTTTCGCTGGCGAATGCGCATGCGGTCGCGGCGTCGCGCAAGCTGCCGCTGTGGAAATACCTCGCGGGCGAGCGCAAGGCCGCGCTGCCGGTGCCGATGATGAACATCATCAACGGCGGCGCGCATGCCGACAACAACGTGGACCTGCAGGAATTCATGATCCTGCCGGTCGGCGTTGCGTCGTTCGCCGAAGCCCTGCGCGCGGGCGCGGAAATCTTCCACGCGTTGAAATCGGTACTGAAGGCGCGCGGCCTTTCCACGGCTGTCGGCGACGAAGGCGGCTTCGCGCCGGACTTCCGCTCGAACGTCGAAGCGCTCGACACCATCGTCGAGGCGATCGGCAAGGCCGGATATGTCGCCGGCGACGACGTGCTGCTCGGCCTGGACGCTGCATCGAGCGAGTTCTACGAGAACGGCAAGTACAACCTGGTCGGCGAGGGCAAGCGCCTGTCGTCCGAGCAGTTCGTCGATTTCCTCGCCGACTGGTCGCGCCAGTATCCGATCGTCACGATGGAAGACGGCATGGCCGAGCAGGACCGCGACGGCTGGAAGCTGCTGACCCAGCGTCTCGGTGCGAAGGTGCAACTGGTCGGCGACGACAACTTCGTGACCAATCCAACGATCTTCCGCGAGGGCATCAGGGATGGCATCGCCAACGCGATCCTGATCAAGGTCAACCAGATCGGTACGCTCAGCGAGACGCTGGAGACGATCGCGATGGCCGATGCGGCGCACTATGCCGCGGTGATCTCGCACCGTTCCGGCGAGACCGAGGACACCACGATCGCCGACATCGCGGTCGCGACCACGGCGACCCAGATCAAGACCGGCTCGCTGTGCCGCTCCGACCGCGTCGCCAAGTACAACCAGTAGCTGCGCATCGAGGAAGCGTTGGGCGCCGATGCGCGCTACGTCGGCCGCGATGCGTTCGTCAGCCTGAAGCGCTGAGGACCGACGCCCTCCATGTACCGTCTGCTCGCCCTCCTGCTGCTGGTGCTGATCGTGCTGCTGCAATACAAGCTGTGGCAGGGCGAAGGCAGCTGGACGTCGGAGCAGGTGTTGAAGGAACAGGTCGAGGAACAGCGCATCGAGAACGCGCGCCTGCAGCAGCGCAACGCGGCGCTGGTCGCCGAAGTCGAGGATCTGAAGAACGGCGAGGCCGCCATCGAGGAACGTGCGCGCTCCGAGATGGGCATGGTAAAGCCGGGCGAAACGTTCTATCGCGTGGTCGAGCCGGCCGATCCGAGCGCCAACGTGCGTCCGGAAGACGTGCCCGAGGATGCCGCGTCGCCGGCATCGCCCGCATCGTCGGCAACCTCGGTATCGACAGACAAATCGCCGGGTTCCAGTGCTTCGGACATGGCGGCGTCTTCGGCTTCGCATGCGCCGGCATCCGGCAGACAGGCACCGGGCGCGCCATCGTCGAATGCGCAGGCCTCGAAGAAATGAGCTGGGCCGTCGTTCCGGCGGCCGGGTCCGGGGCGCGTTTCGGCGGCGAATTGCCGAAACAGTATCGCCGGCTCGCGGGCGAACCGGTGATCGTGCGCACGCTGTCGCGTCTGCTCGCGCATCCCTCCATCGAAGGTGCGATGGTCGCGTTGGCGGTGGACGACATCCACTGGTCGCACCTCGTGCCGCGCTTCGGCAAACCCGTGCTCACCTGCATCGGCGGGGCCGATCGCGCAGCTTCCGTGCTCGCCGCGCTGTGCGCCTTGCCGGTGGAAGTTGCCGACGAGGCGCTGGTACTGGTGCACGATGCTGCGCGTCCGTGTGTGCGGATCGTCGATCTCGATCGCTTGATCGCCTCGGCTCTGGACGATGCGGTCGGCGCCTTGCTGGCCGCGCCCGTGCGCGACACCCTCAAGCGCGCCGATGCGGATGGCCGCGTCGATGCGACGGCGTCGCGCGAGCGACTGTGGCGCGCGCTCACCCCGCAGGCGTTCCGTCGCGGTGCGCTGACGCGTGCGCTCGAGAGCGCGCAGACGGACGGCGTTGCGGTCACCGACGAGGCGATGGCGATGGAACGGATCGGCCTGCGGCCATTGCTGGTCGAAGGCAGCGAGGACAACATCAAGCTCACCGTCGCCGAGGATCTGGCGCTCGCCGAGCACATACTCGCCACGCAGCGCAGGGAGGCATCGGCATGAAGGCTTCGATCCGCATCGGCCAGGGTTTCGACGCGCACGCATTCGCCGAAGGCGATCACGTGATGCTCGCCGGCGTGCGCGTGCCGCACACGCGAGGCATAGCGGCGCATTCGGACGGCGATGCCGCGATCCATGCGCTGTGCGATGCGATCCTCGGCGCGCTGGCGCTGGGCGACATCGGCCGCCATTTTCCGCCGGGCGATCCGCAATGGCGCGGCGCCGACAGCCGCCGGTTCCTGCGCCATTGCACCGAATTCGCGCGCGACAGCGGCTGGCTCGTGGGCAACGCGGACATCACCATCGTCTGCGAGCATCCGAAGGTGGGCCCGCACGTCGATGCGATGCGCGCGGTCCTTGCGGAAGACATGGGCGTGTCCATCGGCGCAGTGTCGGTGAAGGCGACCACCACCGAGCGCATGGGTTTCTGCGGGCGCGAGGAAGGCATAGCGGCGATGGCGGTCGTACTGCTGCAATCGGCGGCTTGAGTCCGATCACGTGAGCACCGGTTTTTGCATGGCCTTCGGCCCTTCGGTATTGCGCGCACGCATCCGCAGTGCGGCCGAAGATTTTTTCGTCGAGGAATTGCCCGCATTCGAGGCCAGTGGCGTCGGCGAACACTTGTTGTTGACCATCGAAAAGCGCGGCATGAACACTGCCTTCGCCGCCGGACGCATCGCGAAATGGGCTGGCGTGCCTGAGATGGCCGTGAGCTACGCCGGCATGAAGGACCGCCATGCGCTGACGCGGCAACGCTTTTCCGTGCACCTGCCCGGGCGCGATGCGCCCGATGTCGCTGCGCTGGAATCCGACGAATTGCGCGTTGTCGACGCGACCCGTCATGCGCGCAAGCTTCAACGAGGTGCGCTGCGCGGCAACCGTTTTGTGCTGCGGTTGCGCGAGGTCGTGGGCGACCGGATGGCGATCGGCCAACGCCTGCAGGCGATCCACGATCGCGGATTTCCCAATGCCTTCGGCGAGCAGCGCTTTGGTCGCGGAGGCGGCAACCTCGACGCGGCCCGGGCCATGTTCGCCGGGCGCAGGATGCGGCGCGACCAGCGTTCGATCCTGTTGTCGGCAGCGCGCTCGGAACTGTTCAATCGCGTACTCGCTGCGCGCATCGCTGACGGAAGCTGGGATACCGGCCTGACTGGCGAGGTGTGGATGCTCGATGGCAGTCACAGCGTTTTCGGGCCGGAATCCGATCCGGTGGCGCTTGCCGACCGTGTCCGCAACCAGGACATCCACCCGACCGGACCGCTGTGGGGCAGCGGGTCCTTGCGCACCGATGCGGCTTGCCGTGCACTGGAGGAGTCCACGCTCGCGGATGCGTCCGAGCTGCGCGTGGGCCTCGAGCAGGCCGGCCTGAGGCAGGAACGTCGCGCACTGCGCATTCCGGTGAGGACGCTGGTCTGGAGCTGGTCAGGCGAAGACACGCTGGAACTGGCCTTCGAACTACCCCCTGGAAGCTATGCGACCAGCCTTCTGGACACGCTGGGCATGATCGAGGATGCGGCCGGCACAGGTGCGCCGACGGATGGTACTTCCGGCATGTTGCGCCGACAGGCGGACGGCGTAGATTGAATCCCGCGTCCACGCCGGGCGGTGTGGACGCGACTCCAACCGGAGACGGTCATGAACGTCAAGACGGCTATGACAGCAGCTCTTGTCTGTGGCGTAGCAGCCCTCAGCGGCTGCGCGAGCATGAGTAGCAAAGGCGACCCCAGCGCAATGATACCTCCTGGGGACAATGGCGGCCACAGCGTCGTGGATACGGCCTACGTCTCGGCAGTGAATCAGCAAGCCGACGAAAGTGGCGTGCAGGAAATCTGGCTCAATCCGCCAGAGAAGCGTACTCACAACTGACGGGTTCGTACGTCCTGCACGAATCCTGATCAGCCGGGCCTGCGTTTCGACGGAACGCGCCTGGCCAGCAACGCCAGCACCGCGCCGGTACCACCGTGAGCGGTGGGCGCCGACGCGTAGGCCAGCACGTCCGCGCGCTGGCGGAGTGTCCTTTCGACCATGCCTTTCAGCACCGGCCCCTGCGGCGAGTGCAGGCCCTTGCCGTGGACGATGCGCACGCAATGCTGCCCGGCGTCGCGCGCATGCACGAGGAAGCGCCGCAGCAGGTCTTCGGCCGCACGCTCGCCGAGCAGGTGCAGGTCGATCTCGTCCTGGATCGCGAACTGCGCGCGCTTGAGCCGGCGCAGGACGTCCTGCGACACTTCGTCGCGGCGATACGACACCGCATCTCCCAGGGCTTCGGACAGCGCCGCCGGATCGACGCGG
>DATHOV010000527.1:0-2649 GCA_035484515.1 Lysobacteraceae bacterium | reverse complement strand
GACGCGACGTGTCGCTCGACGTCGGCGTGATCCTCGAGGGAGAAGTCGTACTAGGCGATGGCGTTCACATCGGCCCGTTCTGCCGGCTCAAGGACGTCAGCATCGGCGCGGGCAGCATCGTTCGCGCGCATTGCGACATCGAGGGCGCGCGCATCGCGAACGATTGCGTCATCGGTCCCTACGCGCGGCTTCGCCCGGGCACGGAACTCGCGGTGGGCGCGCATGTCGGCAACTTCGTCGAGACGAAGCAAACGAAGATGGGGCGCGGATCGAAGGCCAACCACCTCACCTACCTCGGCGACGCGCGGGTCGGCGATGACGTGAACATCGGCGCGGGCACGATCACCTGCAACTACGATGGCGCGAACAAGCACATGACCGTGATCGACGACGAGGCTTTCATCGGCTCGAACACCGCGCTGGTGGCGCCGGTGACGGTAGGCGCCGGCGCGACGGTTGCGGCCGGCTCGACCATCACCCACGACGTCCCGGCGGGCGATCTCGTCCTCGCGCGCAGCAGGCAGACAACGGTGCCGGGCTGGAAGCGGCCGAAGAAGAAGCAGCCCGAATAGGCTTCCGCCGCTCGCGATTACTCGGGAATCACCAGCGTCACGCTGAGTCCGCCTTCGGCACGGTTCGACAGGGCGATGCGGCCGCCGTGCGCCTCGGCGATCTCGCGCGCCAGCGCGAGGCCCAGTCCGGTGCCGCTGCGCTTGGTCGAATAGAACGGCACCAGCGCGTTCGCGAGCACCGCGTCGTTCATGCCGCTGCCGCGGTCGCTGACCTCGATGCGCACCGCGTCGGGCAGGCGGCGCACTCGCAGGCTGACGTGCTCGGGCGCCGAACCGGATTCGTGCGCGTTCTTGAGCAGGTTCAGCAACGCCTGTTCGAGCTGGGCCGCATCGATGCGCGCGGCCTTGTCGGGCAGCGGACCGTCCAGCGCGAAGTCGATCTGGCTGCGCAGGCGCTCGCAGAACGCCGGCCACATCACCGTCTCCAGCCGCGGCGATGGCAGCTTCGCGAAGCGCGCGTAGTCGCGGATGAAACCCTCCAGGTGTCGCGCGCGCTCCTCGATCGTGCCGAATATCTCTTCCAGCCGCTGATGCTGTCCGCGACGCACGAGCTCGGCGCCCGAATGCGCGAGCGAGGCGACCGGCGCGAGCGAGTTGTTGAGCTCGTGGCTGATCACGCGGATCACCTTCTTCCATACCTGCACTTCCTGCCGGCGCAGTTCCGAGGTGAGGTGGCGCAGCAGGAACAGTTCGTGGTGGCGACCGTTGAGCCGGAAGCCGCGTCGCGCGAGATGGTAGATCTGTTCGTCGTCGTCGTGGCCGACCGCGAACAGGCCATCGCCACCGCGCGCGATCGCATCGCGCATCGATTCGGGCGCGTCCTGCAGGATGGATTGCAGCGGACTGCCTTCAAGCTTGCGTCCGTCGTTGAGCAGCTTGCGCGCGGCCAGGTTGGAATAGACGATGTGCCCACCCTCGTTGGCGAGCAGCATCGCCACCGGCGTGTGCTGCACCATCGTGTCGAGCAGCAGCTCGCGCTGCACGAGGGCGAGTTGCTGTTCGCGCAGGGCGTCGCCGATCGCATTGTGGGCGGCGATCAGGTCGCCGAGTTCGTCATTGCGCCGCCACCTCAGCCCGAAGCTGAAATCGCCTTCGCGATAACTTGCGACGGTGCCGGAGAGCGCACGGAACATCGACAGCGCCGGTGCCATCGTGCGGCGGACGATCCATAGCGCGAGCGGAACCAGCAGCAGCATGCCGACGATGGCGGCAAGCCAGGGATCGCCGGACAGGCGATCGAGCCACAGGACCAGCGCGATCGCGAAGGCCGTGAACGCGCACAGGCCGAAGGCGAGCCGGCCCGCCAGCGAAAAGCGTCTCCTGCGCGCGGGCTGCGCGTTCATTGCCGATCGATGCCCAGACGCTCCATCCGCCGGTACAGCGCCTGCCGGCTCAAGCCGAGAGAAGAAGCGGCCTGGGCGATCACGCCATGGAATTTCTTCAGTGCCCGCTCGATCTCGTCGCGGTCGGGCTCGTGCTCGTCGCGTGTCGCTGGCACCGGCACCGGCAGCGCGAGATCTTCGACCGAAACGATGTCGCCCCGCGCGAGCAGGTTCACGCGCGCGATCACGTTCTTCAGTTCGCGCACATTGCCCGGCCAGTGATACTGCGCCAGGGTCTCCAGCGATTCTTCGCTGATCTCGATGCGCGGCCGTCCGTACTGGCGGCCGAACTCGGCCAGGAATTCGCGCGCCAGCGGGGGAATGTCCTGCTTGCGTTCCCGCAGGGGCGGAACAAAAAACGGGACCACGTTGAGCCGGTAGAAAAGGTCCTCGCGAAAATTGCCTTTGGCGATCTCGTCTTCGAGATCCTTGTTGGTGGAAGCGATGAGCCGGACGTCAACGCGCACGGGCTGGGTGCCGCCCACGGGCGTGAACATGCCGTCGTCGAGGGCGCTCAGGACTTTCGATTGGGTCTTGAGGCTCATGTCGCCCACTTCGTCGAGGAACAGCGTGCCCCCGTCGGCGCGTTCCAGGGTACCGCGCTGCTCCGGAGGGCCGCCGGGCTGGACGCCATGGCGATAGCCGAACAACTCCGCCTCGATGTGCGCCTCGGGAATGGCCGCGCAGTTCATCTC
>DATHOV010000526.1:0-8500 GCA_035484515.1 Lysobacteraceae bacterium | reverse complement strand
CAACGCGGGTCCGTTTCGCTCCATTGCTGACCCGGAAAATTCCAACGCGGGTCCGTTTCGTTCCGTTGCTAACCCGGAAAATTCCAACCCGGGTCCGTTTCGCTCCGTTGCTAACCCGGAAATTTCAAACCCGGGTCCGTTTCGCCCCGTTGCTAACCCGGAAAATTCCAACGCGGGTCCGTTTCGCGCGGTTGCGGACCCGCACAGCGAAGCCCCGGAACCGGAATTTTCGTTCGCGGATTCGATACGCGTCGCTGCACCGGCTGCCGAGCCGAGGCTGTCTCGGCCTCAACGGCATGTTTACGTGCCCCGGGGCTTGCCCGGTGGTCGGTGTGGCCGACCAGGGGTCGTCGGGCCATGGGCGAGAGCGAACGCTTGCGGCTGTCCGATGGACAGCCGCGTTCGATCGAGCCCCTGAAGCATGGAATGCGCAAGGCTGGAATCACACGACGAGCCAAGGATGGCGAGTCGATGTGATGCAGGCATCCGTGGCGATCACGTCCCCCGAGGCTTTGCCCGGTGAGTAGGCGATGCTGACCAGGGATCTTCTGGCCACGGATGCCTTGGATACCGCCCCTTCATCTCCTTGCGCACGTCCGGATAGGTTCGCTCCCAGAACCCGCGCAGGTCGCGCGTCACCTGGAGCGGTTTGCCGCCGGGCGAGAGCAGGTGCAGGGTCAGGGCGATCCGGCCGTCGGCGATGCGCGGGGTATCGGCGAGGCCGAACAGTTCCTGCAGTTTCACCGCGAGCACCGGCGGCTCGGCTGCATCGGCGTGGTCGTCGTAGCCGTACGCGATGGCTCGCTCCATGCCGGAGGGCACATGGATGCGCATCGGCGCGAGCGCATCGATGCGCTGGCGCGCGTTCCAGTCGAGCCGCGACTTGAGCGCATCGGCGAGCGCGGCTTCGTCGAGGGCATCGAGCCGGGTCTTGCCAGCGAGCGCGGGCTTGAGCCAGTCCTCGCGCGATGCGAGCAGCGCGGCGTCGGACAGGTCGGGCAGCGCCAGTTCGGGCATCCACGCGCGCAGGCAGCGCACGCGGGCGCGCCACTGCGAGAGCGCCTCGCTCCACGGCAGGGCGGACAGGCCGAGTTCGCCGACGGCATCGCACAGGGCCTGCGCGGCGAGCCGCGGATCGATGCGACCGGCGGGCTTCGATTCCAGCACGATCGCGTCGAAGCGCTTCTCGCGGCGCGACACCAGCGCGCGCGCGGCGGCGTCCCAGCGTACGACATCGGCCTCGACGAAGCGTTCCGGGAAGTCGCGTTCGAGTCGTGCCTCGTCCAGCGGCGCGGCGCGCAGGATCTGCGCTTCGCGCGCGTCCGAGCGCAATTCTGAAATCACGATCCATGGCTCGCCGTACAGCGCACTGTCGTCGAACAATCGCGCGCTGCGGCCGTTGGCGAGCTGGTAGCGGCGCGGGTCGTTCGGCGCCTGATGCGCGATGCGATCGGGAAATGCGTGCAGAAGCAGGTCGCCGAGCGAATGCGCGGGCGCATCGTCTGGCGGCGACGCATCGATGCGGATGCGACGGCGCCATTGTCTCGCCGCCTGGTCGATCGCTGCCAGACCGCCACGGTCCGCATCGGCCGCCAGGCGGCGGCTGCGATACGCGGCCAGCGCCTGCCAGCGCGGCGCCAATGCATCGGAGCGGCTGCGCAGCGGATCGCGCGCTTCCACCAGAGCTGCGAGGTCGCAGGCCAGCGCGCGTTCATTGTCGTCGTGCGACGAGAGCAGCATCGCCGCCAGGCGCGGATGCGTGCCGAGCGCGAGCATCCGCCGGCCGAGCGGCGCGATCGCATGCGTCGCGTCCAATGCGCCGAGACGTTGCAGCAGATCGCGCGCGGCAGCCAGTGCGCCCGTCGGCGGCAGATCGACGAAGCGCAGGTTCGCCTCGCCCCACGCCGCGAGTTCGAGCGCGAGCCCGGACAATTCGACCTGCGCGATTTCCGCGCGACGCTGCGCTTCGAGCCGCTGCGATTCCGGCCATGACCGGTACGCGTGGCCTGCAGTTACGCGACCGGCGCGACCAGCGCGCTGGTCGGCCGAGGCCTGCGAGATCGCGACGGTTTCCAGTCGCGAGAATCCCGAGTTCGGATCGAAGCGCGGTTCGCGCGCGAGGCCGGCGTCGATCACCACGCGCACGCCGGGCAGGGTGACAGAGGATTCGGCGACATTGGTCGCGAGCACGATACGGCGTTCTTCCGGCGGATGCGGCGCGAGCACGGCCGATTGCTGCTCGAGCGGGAGTTCGCCGTGCAGGGGCAGCAGCACGGCATCTTTCAACGTCGGAATATCGGTGAGTGCCTTTTGCGCCTGCGCGATTTCGCGCTGCCCGGGGAGAAACACGAGGATGTCGCCTTCGTGCTGCGTGAGCGCGTGCTCGACATTGCGCCGCACCTGGGCGATCAACGGCTCGTCGCGACGCGCCGGAAAATGCGCGATGGCGACCGGATGGCTGCGGCCTGCAGAACTCAAGCGCGGCGCGTCGAGGAATGCCGCAAGTTTTTCGCCGTCGAGCGTCGCCGACATCAGCACGATGCGCAGATCGTTGCGAACCTGCGCCTGCACGTCGAGCGCGAGCGCGAGGCCAAGATCGGAGGACAGATGGCGTTCGTGGAATTCGTCGAACAACAGGGCGCCGACTTTCTCGAGCGTCGGATCGTCCTGGATCATCCGGGTGAGGATGCCCTCGGTCACGACCTCGATGCGCGTGCGCGCGGAGATCCTGTTCTCGAAGCGGATGCGGTAGCCGACGGTTTCGCCGACGGCTTCGTTCAACTGCCGCGCCATGAACTGCGCGGCTGCGCGCGCGGCGACGCGGCGCGGTTCGAGCATCACGATCTTGCGGCCTTCCAGCCATGTCGTATCGAGCAGGGCGAGCGGCACCTGGGTGGTCTTGCCCGCGCCCGGTGGCGCTTCGAGCACGAGGCGCGGGTGCGCGGCGAGGCTGGCGCGGATGCGCGGCAGCAGTTCGGCGATGGGAAAGTCGGGGCGGCTCACCGCGACAGTCTAATCGTCGCGCTCGGCTAAACTGTCGCGATGCAGCTCATCGACATCGGCGCCAACCTCAGTCACGACTCCTTCGACCACGACCGCGACGCGGTGCTGGCGCGCGCGCGCGCGGCCGGTGTGACGCGGACGATCGTCACCGGCGCCAGCCGCGAGCATTCGCCGAAAGCGCTCGCGCTCACACAGGCGCATCCGGGCGCGCTGTACGCGACCGCCGGCGTGCACCCGCACCACGCGACCGAGTACACCGACGAATGCGATGCCGAAATGCGCGCGCTGCATCGGCACGTGGAAGTTGTCGCAGTCGGCGAATGCGGTCTCGACTATTTCCGCGACTTGTCGCCGCGACCTGCGCAGCGTCGCGCGTTCGAGCGGCAACTGCAGATCGCGGTCGATACCGGCAAGCCTTTGTTCCTTCACCAGCGCGACGCGCATGCCGACTTCGTCGCGATGATGAGGAACTTCGACGGCAGGCTGGGCGCGGCCGTCGTGCATTGCTTCACCGGTACCCGCGAGGAGCTGTTCGAGTGTCTCGATCACGACTGGCACATCGGCATCACCGGCTGGCTGTGCGACGAACGCCGCGGCCTGCACCTGCGCGAGCTGGTGAAGCACATTCCCGCGAATCGGCTGATGATCGAAACCGACGCACCCTACCTGCTTCCGCGCACGGTGAAGCCCGCGCCCTCGCACCGACGCAACGAGCCGATGTACCTGGCGCATATCGTCGAGGAATTGGCGCGCGATCGCGGCGAGGAGGTCGCGCTGACGGCCGCGCGCACAACCGCGACTGCGCAGGAATTCTTCCGCCTGCCGGTCTGATGCTCTTCGAGTCGGCTCAAGGGCCGCTGTCGTCGCGTCCGCTTGCCTGTTCGCTTCCGAGGTCGATGTGCTGGCTGCCGATGACCAGATCGACGCGATCGTAGTGCCACCGGTCTTCGCTGCGTTCACCGCGGATGTAGAGCACGCCCGACTTGCTCGTTCCGTGCACGGCGATGCGGAAATCCACCGTGCCCTCGTCGTTCAGCACATGGATCGAACCGGAGGGGAAGCTGGTCGTCACCGGCGTGCCGAGTTCGGTCATCGCGGCGGTGTCGGCGTGCAGGCGATCGACGCCCATGCGATACGGTTCGCTGCCCTTCATCGCCGCAGTGACCACGAAGAAGATCAACGCGACGAAGATCGCGGACAGCACGATGCAGGCCAGCCACACGACGACGCCCCACTTCGCCCACGCGCGCTGCACGCGGCGGAAATGCTCGACGCTGTCCCAGCGCTTCTGCTGCCACGCCCATTCGCTGCCTTTCACCCCAAGCACGATCCACATCACCAGGCCGACGATGGGCACGAGGGTGAGCAGGGCCAGCAGCACGTTGTTGCCGATGCCCCAGATCCAGGTCAGCAGGAACGCGCCCCAGTTCCAGCCGTGGATCTCGGGCGGAACGGTCGCATTCGATCCCTGGCCCGAAGTGTTTTCGGTCATCGTGCTGTTCATGGCGGCTCCGATGATGCGCGCGTTCCCGCGCACGAGCTACTGAACGGCACGAGCTACTGCACCGTCGGCCCGGGCTTGTTCTTGTCCTTGCCGCCGAACAGTTTCCTGAGCCATGCGCCGACCGCGGCCACGGCGAGGATGATGAACTTCTTCGCGGCCAGCAGGATCACGCCGAGCTTGGCGAACAGGCCGGCCTTCGCCGCGATGCCGCCGGCGACGAGTGCGGCGATGCCGTATTCGGCAAGCCTGTCGGTACTCGGGTTGAAGTCGGCATAGCGCTGGCCGGGATCGAACTCGACCATCGGCAGCAGGCGCTGCATGCCCGCGCGCACGGTCGCGGCATCGTCCATGCCGGCCACCGCGTTCAGGCTCAGGAAACCGGTGCGGCCGAGCACGCGCACGTCGTAATTCAGCGTGGGCCGGGGCGCGTCGCTGAACGACAGCTCGCGCGCCCAGTACAGCTTCTTGCTGGCCTCGTCGTAGTGCGGCGGCTCGGCCCAGCCGACGAGGGTCATCGCCGAATAACCCGCCTTCTGGCGTTCCGGGTTCGCATCGGCGATGCCCTGCTGCATGTCCTTGAGCATCTGCGTGTAGTCGGTCTTCTGCGCGTCGGCATCGGACACGTGGCCTTCGTCGGTGCGGGTGACAACTACCGCCCAGGCATGGTCGTCGATCAGCGATGTCGTTGCGGGAACGATCAGGCCGAGCACGGTGTCGTTGGGCGGATTGCGCCACAACTGCTCGAGCACCTTGCGTGCATCGGTCTGGTCGAGGAAGCGGAAATCCGGGCCGAGGTTGAAATGTGCGTTCGCACCGGGCACGGCGATGTCGCCCTGCCGGTAATGCAGCGATGCAAGGAAGGCGCGCGCGTTTGCGAGGCGCGGGTTCTCCGGCTGCGGGGGATTGCCGGCATCGGGTGGTTGTGCCCCGCTCGCCTGCGCATCCGAGTCAGCCGCCTGCGACGGCTGTGGCGATGCATCCTGCGCGCAGAGATTCGCGCTCAGCAGCAGTGCGGCCACGCTGATGGCCAGGATCGATTTGCGCATGGCACTCCCCAGTGCATGTTTTCCCCGGAGCCATGCTGCTGGAGACCCGGGCACAGCGCAAGCGCCCCGGCTCTAGGAGCGCAGCCCCACTCCGCGCTTGAGCAGCCACAACGCCAGCGCCGACAGCGCGACGGCGAAGCCGAGCATCAGCGTATACGCGACCCACACCGGCACGTCGCTCACGCCGAGCAGGCCGTAGCGGAAGGCGTTGACCATGTAGAAGATCGGATTGGCATGGGTCGCGGCTTCGGCCCAGGGCGGCAGCAGCTTCACTGAGTAGAACACGCCGCCCAGGTAGGTCAGCGGGGTGAGGATGAAGGTCGGCACGATCGCCACGTCGTCGAACTTCTTCGCGTAGACCGCATTGATGAAACCGGCGAGCGAGAAGATCGCCGCGCCGAGGAAGACCGTAGTGACCATCACCAGCGGATGCGGCACGCGCACCGGGGTGAAGAACATCGCGATCAGCAGCACGATCACGCCAACCATCAATCCGCGCAGCACGCCGCCAGCGACATAGCCGCCGAGGATGACCCAGTTCGGCATCGGGCTGACCAGCAGTTCCTCGACGTGGCGGCCGAACTTCGCGCCGAAGAAGCTCGACGAGATGTTGCCGTAGGCGTTCTGGATGATGCTCATCATCACCAGGCCCGGCACGATGAACTGCATGTAGGTGATGCCGTTCATGCTGCCGATGCGGCTGCCGACCAGGCGGCCGAAGATCAGGAAATACAGGGTCGCGGTGATCGCAGGCGGCACCAGGGTCTGCGCCCAGATGCGCAGGATGCGCGCGACTTCGCGGCGGGCGATCGTGCCCAGGGCGATGAGGTTCGCGCGCATCGGCGTTCGCGGCGCCGAATTCGCGGCCACCGGATTCGGCAGCGCGCTCACCGGGCCGCTCCCTTGCCGCTCGCGCGGTCGTCGTCACCGGTCAGGCGCACGAACAGTTCCTCGAGGCGATTGGATTTCGTGCGCATCGAGCGCACCCGGATGCCCGCATCGCCGAGTGCGGCGAACACGCGGTTGAGATCCATCGCGCGCGGCATGTCGAGGTCGATGGTGTGGTCGTCCGGTGCGTGCAGGCTCGTGCCTTCGATGTGCGGCAGCGCTGTCGGCAGCTTGCCGTCGATGTCGAACAGGAAGCCTTCGACGTCGAGCTTCGACAACAGCGTCTTCATCGGGCCCTGTTCGATGATCTGGCCGTGGTTGATGATCGCGACGTTGCGGCAAAGGCTCTCGGCTTCCTCGAGGTAGTGCGTGGTGAGGATCACCGTCGTGCCCGCCGCATTGACCTCCTTTAGCGTCTTCCACATGCCGCGACGGATCTCGATGTCGACGCCCGCGGTCGGCTCGTCGAGGATCAACAGCCGTGGCCGCGTCATCATCGCGCGTGCGATCATCAGCCGTCGCTTCATGCCGCCCGAGAGCGTGCGCGACATCGTGTGCGCCTTGTTCGATAGTTGCGCGCGCGCCAGTTCCTCCTCGGCGCGCACGACCGCCTCGCGGCGCGGCAGGCCGTAGAAGCCGGCGTAGTTCACGAGGATGTCGAAGGGCTTCTCGAAGAAGTTGAAGTTCATCTCCTGCGGCACCAGGCCAATCTCGCGCATGCATTCGCTGCGATGCGCGTGCAGGTCGGTACCGAATACGCGTACCTCGCCCGAGGTCTTGTTGACCAGCGAGCTGACAATGCCGATCAGGGTCGACTTGCCGGCGCCGTTCGGCCCGAGCAGCGCGAAGAAATCGCCGGGCATCACGCGCAGCGAGATGCCCTTGAGCGCCTCGACGCCGTTCGCATAGACCTTGCGCAGGTCGACGACTTCCAGCGCGGGCGGGTGGTTTTCGGAACGGTCTGTCATGGAGGTCCAGAATGCACGGGCGAAGCAAAGACCGCGCGGGGCCGCTAGTATATCGGGCCGGCCGCTGCGACCGCGGCTTTCATGTACGTCGAGGTCCGCTTGGCCATCGTCCATTTCCCGCTGAAGCTGGTGTCGAGCCGCATGCTGGCCCCGACCGTGCGTCATCTCTCCTTCGTGCGCGACGACGGGCAGCCGCTCGACTTCATCCCGGGCCAGTTCGTGCAGGTGCACTTCCACTACGACGATGGCAAGGACACCAAGCGCAGTTATTCGCTGGCGACGATCCATGACCATGCACTCGGCCCTGGCGAAACGGTGGAGATCGCGGTGAGCTATGTCGTCGGCGGCGCGGCGACGAAATTGTTCGAGTCGTTGCCCGAAGGCGGCCAGATCGATGCAAGCGGCCCATACGGCCGTTTCTGCCTGATGCCGAACGACGCCAACAAGCGTTACCTGCTGATCGGCACCGGCACCGGCGTCACCCCGTACCGCGCGATGCTGCCGATGCTGGAAAAACTGATGGCCGAGCGCGGTATCGAAGTCGTGCTGCTGTTCGGCGCGCGCCGGCCGGAGGAACTGATCTACGCCGACGACTTTCAGGCCTTCGCGGAGGCACACCCGCGTTTCCGCTTCGTGCCCTGTTTTTCGCGCGAGCTTCCGGAGAATCCACACGCCGACGTGCGCAGCGGCTATGTGCAAAATGCGCTCGCCGAATTCGCGCCGAATGCGGAAACCGACATCGCCTATCTGTGCGGCAACCCACTGATGGTAGATGCCTGCTTCGAGGCGTTGAAAGGCTGCGGTCTGCCGGTGCCGCACATACGCCGCGAGAAATACGTCAGCAGCAAATGACCGCAGGATGCGGTCATCCCGAACTGCACATGGATGTGCGTTGATCTGGAAGAACTTCATTACAGCGAAGCCGGTCATCCAGCCTTCCCGATGAACCCATCCCGTGCGGCACATGGATGTGCGATGACACGGGATCGCTCTTCGACAGCAATGCAGGTCATTGGCCGCGCGCTTCTTTTATCCGGAATGTAAAGCACGCTTGACAAGCTCAAAACGTGCTCCTAGACTCCCGCCTGTCA
>DATHOV010000525.1:0-4183 GCA_035484515.1 Lysobacteraceae bacterium | reverse complement strand
GGTGTAGTCCGGCCGAAAGAGCCAGCCCGCGTGCGCATGTATCAGCCCGCGTGCGCCGCGGTACGGCCAGTGCGGCGAGTGCGGGTCGCCTTCGCGATCAGTGATTGCGTGATGGCGGCGATGCGTCGTCGCCCACCACATCACCGGGCCGAGAAACGCGCTCGAGCCGAGCGCGCCGAGTAGCCAGGCCAGCGCCGGATGGGCGGTGTACGCGCGGTGGGCGAAGTACCGGTGATAGCCGAGCTCGACGCCCGCCATGGTCGCCAGCGAACCGACCGTCAACATTATCAGGTCCGTCTCCGATGGCCCAATTCCGTTCAGCCACAATGCTATTACTGCTATCACGGCGAGGGCCGGCGCAACGACGACAAACGTCGCCAGGATGCGCTCACGCGTCATGCGCTTCGTCCTATCACGTGACGATGTACCTCGACCAGTTCGTCGCGCCCATAGAGTGCGCGGCACTCGCCACGGCGGATCTTGCCACTGGTCGTGCGGGGAATGCCGCCGCGCTGGATGAACACCACCACGTCGGGTGGCGTGCCGTGCTCCGCGGCGACGGCACCCACGATGCGATCGGCCACTTCGTCCCATGCGTCAACCACGTCGCGCGCGATCTCCTGAACGATCACCAGCCGCTCGCGCGTGCCGTCGTCGTGCCCGAATGCCGCGCATCCACTCGGGTGCAATGACGCGACGTGCAGCTGTTCGACGGTGTGCTCGAGGTCCTCGGCGGCATATTTGACGCCGTTTCTGACCACGATGTCCTTGTCGCGGCCGGTGACGTAGAGCTCGCCACCGACCAGGCAGCCCCGGTCCCCGGTGCGCAGCCATGACGTCCCGTCGAGCATGGCGCCGAATGTCTCGTCCGACGCCTGCTGCTTTTCGAAGTACCCATGCGCGACGCTGGTGCCGCGCACCCAGATCTCACCCTCGACGCCGTCGTCGCAACGGCCATCGTGCGCGTTGTCGACGATCGCGACCTCGAGTCCGTCGCGCGCGCGGCCGCAGCTCACCCGTGCGATCCCGCGCGCATCACGCCAGACGGCCGGCGGCTCGTCGCGCTGCCCGCCCGTCACCATGAGCGTCGCCTCGGCGAGTCCGTAGCAGGGATAGAAGGCTTCGCGCCGGAACCCGACGGCGCCGAACGTCGCCGCGAAGCGATCCAGCGTCGCCGCGCGCACGGGTTCGGCGCCGACAAACGCCAGGTTCCAGCTCGAAAGGTCAAGACCAGCAAGGCCGTCTTCGCCCTGACGCTGCGCAGCCGCGACACACATCTCGTACGCGAAGTTCGGCGCACCACTGGTGGCAGCGCCGTACCGGGTGATCTCTTGCAGCCAGCGCAGCGGATGCTTGAGGAACTGCAGCGGTGTCATCATCACGCACTGTGCCCCAATGAATACGGGCTGCATCAGCATCCCGATCAGCCCCATATCGTGTTGGAATGGCAGCCAGCTGAGAAACACGGTCGACGAAGTGTGCTCGAAGGCGTTCTGGATCAGCGCCTCGTTGGCCACCAGATTCTGGTGGCTCACCATGACGCCGCGCGGAGCGCCCGTGGAGCCCGAGGAGTACTGCAGGATGGCGAGATCGCCGCTGGTGGCGGTCACGTCGAGCGCCGGCGCGTCGCCGCCGCCAAGCTCGTCGACCGCAATGCACGGGATCTCCGCAAGCTCAGGCACCAGGGCTCTGGCCGCAAGCAATTCGCGCGTCGTCAGCACAACCTGGGGCTGCGCTTCGGCGACGATCGCCTGCAGTCGCGGCAACGTCTGCGCGAGCCGGGACGGGATCGGCACGTGTGCGGGCACCGCGCACGCGCCGGCGAAAAAGCAGCCGAACAGCGCGTCGAGAAACGTTGCGTCCTGTGGCAGCAGCAGTAGCGCGCGTGGCTGCTCGTGGCTGGTCGGGAGTTCGCTTAGGGCGGCGGCCACAGCGCGGGCACCCTTGTCGAGCTGACCCCAAGTCTTGGTGTTGACACCGCCGCCGTCCTCGAGGAACGAGAAGGCGCGGTCGTCTGGGCGGGAGTCAGCATGCTGCTGCAGCCGATGCGCGATCGTCGTGCCCCGCGCGCACGCATCTGGCGCGCCGAGGCAGGCCAGATCCGTCATCGCACTCTCCAAGTTCCGGAAATTTAATGGGCGTGACCGGCCACCCGTCTGATTTGAAGGGGCCTGATCGTCTATTATCTTAACCTTTTGGCGGTCCCGCGGTAGGGTTTGGGGTGATTAGCTGAACCAATGGTATGCCTGGCTGGAACGCCGAACCAGTCCGGTGTGCGATTGCTGCCACCCGGCCGCGGCAGGGTTCGCAACGGGCGCGAAGGGGGGCGCGGGTGGACCGCGCCGGTCGCCGGTTCAGATCGGCTAAGTCACGCCTTCGAAAAGTCCATTGGCACAAAGCGCCTAGCGAGCAATTCCTCCATCGCCGTGGCGTCGATCGGCTGAGACAGCAAAAAGCCTTGTGCGCGAATGCATCCCAACCCGAGCAGGATTCTGGCCGCGTCGACGGTTTCGACACCCTCGGCGACGACGTCGAGCCCGAAAGCCTGCGCAAGCGCCATGATTGACTGCACGATCGCCAGGTCACCGGAATCGGTGCCGAGATGGCGGACAAATCCCTTGTCCACCTTGAGCGTATCGACGGGGAGCGACTTCAAGTAGGTGAGCGCGCTGTATCCGGTTCCGAAATCGTCGACGGCAATTTGGACGCCCAGATTCTTCAGGTCGGTGAGCGTCTTCTGGGTGGCGTCGATGTCTTGAACGACCACGCCTTCCGTGATTTCCAGACACAACGCAGCGGCATCCAGGCCGAACTCGTTGAGATTAGCGGCGACGGTGTCGACGATCCCGTCGGCGACGAGCTGCATCGGCGATACATTGACCCGCAGCACCGCTTCGCGACCGATGCCGCGGGATCGCCACTGGCTGAATTGTGCACAGCCGGAATGCATTACGCGCCGACCGAGCTTTCCGGCAAGGTTGATCGACTCCGCGATGCCGATGAATGAATCGGGCATCAGCAGCCCGTGCGTCGGGTGCTGCAGACGAACCAATACTTCAGTCCCGAGCACCTCACCGGTGCGTATGTCGAATTCCGGCAGGTAGCGCAGCACCAGCGCGTCGTTGTCGCCGGCGATGGTCTCTTCCAAGTGCAGTTCGATGTCGTCACGGATCGCGTATCTCCGTGACATCTCCCGGTTGTATGGAGCCACCCTGCTGCCGCCGGATGACTTAGCCGCCGACGTGGCCTCGTCCGCTCGGCGCAGCAGATCCGAAGCGCTGTCACGTCCGGGCTCGCCGGCCGCGACGCCGATACTGACTGTACGGGCGAGCAATTCACCGTCGATCACCACTTGCTTGTGCAGGCGAGTTTGCAATCGTTGGGCAAACGCTTCGGCGGCTTCGATCTCCATTACCTCAGAAGGCACGACGATGAATTCGTCGCCGCCAAACCGGGCGATCGTCGCGGGCACCTCAACAGCTTCGAGCAACAGCTCCACAAAAGCTTTGATGAATCGGTCGCCGGTGTGGTGACCAAGGTGGTCGTTGATGACCTTGAGCCGATCCAGATCGAGGAGCAACGCCGAGACCGGACCCGGCTGGCCGAGAACCAGTCGGTCGTCGAGGTGGGCGATCAACGCCCTGCGGTTGAGCAGGTCGGTCAGATCGTCGTGCTCGGCGAGATAGAGCAGCCGATTCTCGGCGACGATGCGGGCCTGCACCTGCGCCAATAGTGACGCAATCGCCTTGAGCGCACTCACCTCTTCTGGCAGCCACTCCCGGTCGCCGATCTTGACGAAGCCGAGGATGCCGGTGGTGATGTCCCCGGACAGCAGCGGAACGCACGCGAGGGAGGTTTGCGGAATTGCGCTGCCTTCCTCGACCCGCCGTTGATAGTCCTCGTTTGCTACCTCCGGACGCATAACGAAGGTGTCTTTGAGGTTTTCGGCCATCGCAAAGATGGAATCCGCGCCGTCGAAATACACCACGCCGATCGGGTCCGGCTCGGGAACGTTCTCACGCACCGGCCACTCGGCGACAAGTACCGTCGCGTGGATCGTGTGGTCGTTGTGTCGCAGGAAGCCGAAGTCCACGCCGAAGTGAGCCACCAAGTCGGCAACTACGCGCTCGCTGATCGCGGCGTGGTCGGCCGCGGTGGCCGCCATCAACTTGGCGGCCGACTC
>DATHOV010000524.1:0-4984 GCA_035484515.1 Lysobacteraceae bacterium | reverse complement strand
CGGCGAAGCTGTGACTTGGATTCGTGCTGGTAGCGACTGCTGAGCCGTCGCCGAAATTCCAGAACCTCTTGGAGATAGAGCCGTCGTCGTCGGTCGATGTGTCGGTGAAATGGACGCTCAGACCACTGATCGTGTAGCTGAATCCCGCTACGGGCGGATCCCCGATCGGCTTGCCGATGTCGTTGATCGCCGAGCTCAGGATGATGCTGCCGCGACCGCTGGCATAGTCGTAGCCGGTCTTCGCCGATTCGCCGTTGTTGTTGCCGGAAGTGACGTCGTGAAAATCGGCCTGCGGCAACGTATAGATCAACGGTCCGGCAAAGCCGAAATCGGTACCCTTCGTGGCCAGCACGCGCGCCCACAGGCCAGAGAAGATCGGGGCCGCCAGGCTGGTGCCGCCCCATTGCTGGACACCGCTGCCCACGTCGATGAGGGTGCCGGTGTTCGGATCGGCGTCGAAAGCCACGTCCGCCACGCCACGAAGACCGTCGGAGGCCAGCAAGTACTGCCAAGTCGGCGCCGGCTCGAAGGTGCTCGGGCTGCCACCGCTGCCGGTCCACACGATCTCGCTGTTGTAGGTGGCCGAACTGCCCGTCGAGGCATCCAGCGTGGTGCCGGCAACCGCGATCGCGTAGGGCGAATCGGCCGGCCAGCTCGGCGTGATGCCACCGTCGCCGCATTCGTCGGCGCCGGAGTCGCCGGTCGAGATCGAGAAGGTCTGGCCCTGGGCGTCGCCGATCGCAAGGGTCTGGTCGGTTGCGTACGCCGTCCCGCTTCGCTCTGCGTCGACTTCACAACCACCGATCGAGACGTTGACGATCTTCGCCTGGTTGGCGTTCACGATCGTGTCGAAGTTGGCAAGCATGTCCGAATCCGACAAGGTCGGAGCCGTATAGAAGATGATCTGGCCGACCTGGCCGCCGCCCATGCCGACGATGTCCTGGCTGTCGATGTCCCATTCGGTCTGGCCGCTCTGATCCGTGCCGCCGCCATTGGTCTTCACGACCGAGGTCGTGACGGGATTCAGACTGTGTTTGGTAGTGAAGGTGCCCAGGTCGGTAATGGCCGGTGTGACATCGCCGTTGGTGAAGATGCCAACGGTGACGCCTGCCGCCGTTGCCACCCCTGTCCCGCTGTAGATAGAAGCGAACTCGGTCGGGTCATGGGGGGGAGAGCTGGCGTTGGTGTGTACGGAACCGTTCCGGCGCGGCTGGATGATGTGCGCCTGGTTCACGGTCTGCAGGCCGAGCACGGCCAGCACCTTGTCGCCGAGCAACGCCGGGACATTCGCTGCGCTGGTGTTCGCGAACGCGACGCGGCCGTCACGGGTCCTGACCTGCGCGAACGTGGTCAGGAACGCCTTGCTTGCGGAGGCAGCGGTGCCATCTGCCGTGACCAGCATGCGGTCCGGCGAAATCGTGACGTTCTTGAAGCCC
This sequence comes from Lysobacteraceae bacterium, assembly GCA_035484515.1. GTDB lineage: Bacteria > Pseudomonadota > Gammaproteobacteria > Xanthomonadales > Xanthomonadaceae > SZAS-103. Next base: position 3,548 of record DATHOV010000524.1, on the reverse strand, counting down.
ATATTGGACAGATAGTTCGCGACGGTCTGTGCCTGCACCTGGGTGGGCGCGTGGTTCGCCATGATTGCATCGTGGCTCATGGGCTTCACGCCCAACGGATCCTTCGACGCGCTCTTGAGGAATGCGTCGAGTCCCGCGCGATCGCGGATCTTCAGCGCTACGGCGACATGCATCGCCTGGGTCGCCGGGAGGGCGCCAAGGACCGCATCACCGTGATGCAGCGTCGTTGGCTGCGCGATGGCGACCGTCGAAGCGGTGGAAGTGGATGCCATGGCACTGCCGGTGCAGACGGCCGCGACGATGGCGAGTGCGAGAGACGTTTTACGCAAAGACGTCGAGTTCATTCGTAACCCCAGAATATGTGTGTGGTTCGCCGCGGACGTATCCATCCCGACGCCCTGTGGGCACCATCGCCCCCTTCCGCCTGCTTCGTTCCTGTGCCAGGGCCATGCGGCAAGGAATCGACCAAACATACGTCCCCTCACGGGTTCCCGGATTCCGATACCCAGTCCAGGTTCCCTCCCACGCGGACACAGGGATAGTACCCCGTGCGGGACATTATCTGCACGTCCATAACGCACTTCAAGCAAATGATGAGGTGTATCACAACCTTGTTTCGAACATGAGCAACCCCTATACGGCGGCGAATGCTCCACGCCAACAACACCAGTCGTTAAGGAATCGTTGAACACGCCAGCGCATCGTGCGTGTCGAGTCGGTCGCCAACCGCCATGGGAAACCCAAAAAAGACCCCGGCGCGAGGCCGGGGTCCGGGTGCATCATTTGGATGAAGGTTCCGCTGCGGTTTCTTGGATAATGCCGGCAACGCGCCGAAGAAAGCGGATATGCACGCCTTTGCCCGCGAGTTCGGCGGAGCCAGGCGCATTCGAGTCACGGGAAGGAATGCATGGACTCACCCAGCTTGCCAGAACCCGACCAGACGACCGGGCCACGCCGCATGACGATCGCATCGACTGTGGATGCGTTCCGCGATGCCTCTGCGTCCGATGCGCAACGCATCTTCGGCGACCTTCTGGCGCGATTCGCAGACACGCTGCAGCAACTGGGCCAGGAGCAGAAGAAGCGCGGCGATTTCGCTGCGGCCGTCTCCAGCCTGAGTGAGGCTCTTGCTTTGCGTCCCGACGACGCAATGCTCCACAACGACCTTGGGGTTGCGTTGTTTGGCTCTGGCGACCTGGACGCGGCAGCCGCTTCGTTTCAGCGCGCTGCGGAATTGTCGCCGGACTCCAGGGAACTCTGGTACAACCTCGGCAAGGCGCTCCGATCGAATTCGCATGCCGAAGCTGCGAAGGTCGCTTTCGAGACTGCGCTTGCCTGCGACCCGGACTATGCCGAGGCGCGTGGCGCGCTGGGCGACGTGCTCGGCAGCATGGGCGACAGCGAGGGCGCTGCCGCTTGCTATCGTCTCTGCGCGAAGCAGCGGGCGCATGCCCCGCGCGCATGGTCGCGCATCGCCAATCTGAAGACATTGCGGATGTCCACCGGGGATGTGGCCGCGTTGCGGGATCTGACTCATGATCCGGCCCTCAACGACAACGAACGCATCTTCGTCGGTTACGCACTTTCCAAGGCGCTCGAGGATCAGGACGACTACCCGGCCGCATTCGCCATCCTTTCGGAGGCCAGCAGGATCAAGCGCAAGCAGGTGAATTGGGACGCGCGCAAGTTCAGCAACTGGATCGGAGCGATCGACGCGGCATTTGCACGACCGGTCGTCGGCACCAGCGATCCCGGTTTCGGCCATCAGGTGATATTCGTGGTCGGCATGCCGCGCTCGGGTTCCACCTTGACCGAGCAGATCCTTGCCTCGCATCCGCAGATCGAGGGCGCGAGCGAACTGACCGATCTGCACGCGGTGATCGACGGGGAATCGAAGCGCCGCAACGTGGAATTTCCGCAATGGGTTCCTGCCGCCATGCCGGCCGACTGGCGGCGGCTTGGTGAAGAGTACCTGGCGCGCACGGCCCGCTGGCGCCAGAACCGCTCGCGCTTCACCGACAAAGGCCTGGACAACTGGCCCATGGTCGGCGCGGCCGCGGCCATGTTGCCAGGCGCGCGGTTCGTCAACTGCCGGCGTGACCCGCTGGAGACTTGCCTGTCGTGCTATCGGCAACTGTTCCATTTCGGCAACTACGCCAGTTACGACATGCAGGAAATCGCCGCAAGCTGGCGCGACTACGATCGACTCAGCAAGGCGTGGCGTCAACGCTACCCGGACAAGTTCTTCGATGAGGTGTACGAGGATCTGCTTGCCGACCCGGAAGCCCAGGTGCGGCGCTTGCTGGAATTCCTCGGACTGCCGTTCGATCCGGCTTGCCTGGACTTCCATCGCTCGCAGCGCGCCGTGCGCACCTTCAGCGCGGGGCAGGTGCGCCAGCCGCTTCGTCGCGATACCGCACGCGCCGCACTGTATGGCGCTGCGCTCGATCCGCTGCGCAATGCGCTGCGCGGCACCCCACCTACCTGAGACGCATCGCGGCGCTGCCTGGATTGCTGAATGCAACCGGAGCCCGCTCATAGTCGATCTCGAACATCAGCAAAGTATCGCTGGCGAGGTGCGGCGTATGGCCACGGTCTGATCCACCTTCACGGGGAACGGCCGGGCAGCTCGGCGCGCGTGCAGACGGGCCGGGCGATGCGTTGTCAGTAGCCCACACGCTCCTGCGCAGCAGCCGCGGTCGGACGCAGGGCCATTTCCCGTCAGCACTATCGGCGCCGAAAAAAAAGACCCCGGCCGAAGCCGGGGTCTGGGTGCATCTTGAGCTTGTTGCTATTACTGAACCGTCAGGGTCACGTCGTCGAGGACGAAGGACGTCTGCAGCGAGCTGTCTTCCTTGCCGGTGAACTTCAGCGTCAGGCTCGAGTGAGCCAGATCCGAGCTGGTGAGGGCGTTGGTGTGGACCGTGTACCCCGAGTTCTTGTTGAGGTTGGAGTACGTGGCGACCGTCCGGACCAGGGTCGAACCGCTGTACAGGGCCACCGTCAGCGTGTCGTACGCCGTGGAGGTCGTGGTCTCGGCGGTGTCGATGTGCAGGTAGTACGACAGGGTGCCCGCGCTGTGACCCGAGGGAACCGTGACCGTCTGCGACACGGTATCCGTGTGCGTCGTGCCATAGCCGTCGAGCCAAGCGAAGCCGGTGCCGGAATGCGCCGTCTCACCGCTGCAGGTGCTGTTGGTGCACAGGACGCCAGCAGTCGTCGTCCAGGAACCAGTGGTCTCGAAGCCCGTGTTGGCGAGCAACTGCTGATTGGTCGGGCTGGTGACCGTCACGTTGGCGGTCTTCTGCGCCGTCTTGCCACCGCTGTCGGTCACGGTCTCGGTCACGCTGTAGGTGCCGGCGGCCGCGTAGGTGTGGCTCGGCGAAGCCGTCGTCGAGGTGCCGCCGTCGCCGAAGGTCCAGGAGTGGCCGGTGATCGTGCCGCCGGAATCCGTGGAGCTGTCGGTGAAGGTCGCGGTCAGACCACTGGTCGTGTCGCTCCAGTTCGCCGTCGGGGTGGTGGTGCCGCCGCCGCCCAGGGCGGTGGAC
>DATHOV010000523.1:0-3359 GCA_035484515.1 Lysobacteraceae bacterium | reverse complement strand
CCTGCCGCCGGAGCGGGTGGTGATCACGGTCGATCGCCACGCCAACACCTCGGCTGCCTCGGTCCCGCTGGCGCTGGCGGAAGCCTGCCAGGACGGCCGCATCCGCAGGGGCGACCTGGTGCTGATGGAGGCGCTGGGCGGCGGCCTGACCTGGGGCTCCGCGCTGGTGCGCATGTAATTTCTGTCAGCCGTTGCCGGCGTGTGGTCGCAACATCCTGATCCTGATTGATTTTTGCTGCGCTAATCGCTTGACGCCGGGGGACTCCCTGCCTAGCGTTCAACGATGCAGACCGTCACGCGCGCACATCTGGCCGAGACGATCTATACGCAGGTAGGCCTGTCACGGAACGAGTCTGCCGATCTGCTGGAGACCGTCCTGGAGCGGATGTCCGCTGCGCTGGAATCCGGAGAATCCGTCAAGATCAGTGGGTTCGGAACCTTCTCGGTGCGCCAGAAGGGGCGTCGCGTCGGCCGCAATCCGAAAACCGGGCAGGAAGTGCCGATCATGCCGCGCCGCGTCCTGGTGTTCCGTCCGAGCCACGTGCTGAAGGCGCGGGTCAACGGCACGACGCCCAGCGAGGACGACGACGAATGAGCGACTCCGGGGACGATGCCGCGGTATCTCCCGGCGGGCGGTCGCGGCCGAAGAAGGCGCCGAATGCATTCCGCACCATCAGCGAGGTGGCGGACGAACTGCACATCCCGCAGCATGTGCTGCGCTTCTGGGAGACCAAGTTTCCCCAGGTGAAGCCGCTGAAGCGCGGCGGCGGCCGGCGCTATTACCGGCCGGACGACATCCTGCTGCTGCGGCGGATTTCGGATCTGCTGTATATTCAGGGCTATACGATCAAGGGCGTACAGCGGCTGCTGCGCGAAGGCGGCGGCAAGCTGTCGGACGACATTCCACCCGCGCCGGCCGATGAGCAAGAGGCGGCCGAGGCGGAGCGCGCCACAGTGGAGCCGTCGGAGCCGGAGCTGCCGATGCCCGAGCTGGTGCTGCAGCCATCGGCTGCGCTGACGGCGCGGATCAATGTGCGCCCCAAGGTGGATCCGGAGACCGAACGCCTACGGGCGCTGCTGACCGACATGTTGCGCGAACTGGAGGCCCTGCGCGCCCTGCTGCCGTAAGCCGCTGCGGACGGCGGGGGCCTTGCGGCACCGGCGAGAGCGGCGACCAGGCCTATCAAAACGGGGGAACGCCTATGCGACACTGGACTATGCGAGGCTGGCAGCTGTGGCTGACGGCTGCATTCTGTGCGGCAGCTTCTTGTGGACCGGGCCATGCGGCGGTCACCCAGGACACCTTCACGCTCCGCTCGACCGGCGACCTGGTGGAACTCTGCACGGCCGCGCCGTCCGATCCGATGGGTACTGCGGCGCTGAATTTCTGCCACGGATTCGGCGTGGGGGTTTATCGCGTGCTGGAAGAGGTCGAAGCAACGCACAGGGCGCGGACCTACTGCATGCCTGAGCCGATGCCCACGCGGAATGAGACGCTGGCGAGCTTCGTGCAGTGGACCAAGGCCAATCCGGACACGCTCGCAATGCCTCCCCAGGACGGCATCGCCGCGTTCCTGGCGAAACAGTATCCGTGCGCACGACGGAAGTGAGTGACGGGGGACGAACGCCATGAAGACGACGATAACGATGCTGGTCTGTGCGCTTGCGCTGGCGGGCTGCTCGAACATGACGGATACGCAGCAACGCGCGCTTTCGGGGACCGCGATCGGTGCGGGCGGCGGCGCAATCCTTGGCGCCATCGGCGGCAATGCCGCGCTGGGCGCCGTGGCGGGCGCGGGCGCGGGGCTGATCGGTGGCCTGATCTACGACAACGTCAAGAAGAACGAGCAGGCGTCGTACCAGCAGGGCTACAATGCCGGCCGGAGTTCCTCCTCGACGTCGCATTGAGCGGCGCCAGACTGTTCCTCAACGGCTTGTGCGGGTAGCGCGTCCGCGTCGGGCTGCGGCACGGGTTGCTTTGACCCATGCTGCCCCGCCGCGCTATGCTACGGGGGCGGTTCGGCGATGACAGGGCGTCAGCGCAGTCGAGCCGACAGAGGACGGACCCCACGGTCGGAGCGTAGCGCAGTCTGGTAGCGCATCAGTCTGGGGGACTGGGGGTCGTGGGTTCGAATCCCGCCGCTCCGACCAATAATTCGACAGGTTGTCGCGCCGAGCGAGGCTCGTGTTTTAGCTACCAAAAACAATGCAAGACGGGTGAGCGAGACACGCGCTGACGGGACTGGGAGATAGCTGCCAGGCACCCGACGAGGCTTTTGCCAAGCGCCGGCCATGTGGCGTGCTGAAGCAGGCTCCGCTGCATGAGGTCTTCATCCTGACCTGTGACACGCAGGGGGCCGGGCTGCTTTCCAGGGTCACGTCGGATTCGGGATCGAACGGCTGCTCGTGGATATGCCGGCAGACGATGCTGGGTCAGCGCAATCGGCATTGAATATTACCCCCGATTGGAGTGCGCCCCTGAAGGTTTGCTCCTCGAACTGCACGGCGCTCAAGCAGCCGAGCACCGAATGCAGCCGCCTGCGATTGTGTAGGTCATCGATGACGTGCGGGATGTGCGCGTCGGCATCCTCGAAGCTTTCGTAGGCCATCGGATAGTCGGCCTCGACGTTCAGTGTCTTCACGACGTCTCGGCATTTGCATCGTCGTGCGGATTGCTGCGCCGCCCCATCGAGCCGACCAGACCACGTGCCGCCAATAAGGCGCGTTACGCCTCCGAAGCTTGATGCGCTCCAGACGCGCATCGATGGATCGCCGCCAAGAAAGTCCCGGGCAACCTGCCGATTGAACTCGGCGCTGCGGGTTCGGTGTTTCGCCGCAGGGCTTCCATCCTTCGAAAGCCCGACACCCCGGTCGCCTGCGCGGCGCGCGGTGCCCATCAGAGCATGGGGCCGTCAATGCCTGTTCGCACAGCCGTTCTTGTGTGTGTGTGTCCGGGATGATCGCCTGCCCGATGCCTCTTGCCAGGGCGACAGGTGCCCGTCATTTTTCGGATTACCCGCGATTGCGAGGCCGATCACATCGCTGCAGCAGTTGAGCAACGGCTTCAGTGCGACGGCTCGGCTCCATGCAAAGGAGACCACATCCATGACGATCGATGTAGCGACCGGCATCAGCCGCATTCTCAAGCAGGAGGGTGTGGGTTGGGTTTCGACCTTCCCGGTCTGCCGGGTGAACAACGCGCTCGGCCGCGAAGGGGTGCCGATGCTGATGATGCGCGACGACCGCTACGCTGTTGCGGTCGCCGACGCGTTCTCGCGCATCACCGCAGGTTCACGGATCGGGGTGTGCACCTTCCAAGGGGGCGTCAATGCCGCCGGCATGCAGTACGCCTACGCCGG
>DATHOV010000522.1:0-2272 GCA_035484515.1 Lysobacteraceae bacterium | reverse complement strand
AGGAGAACCTGGCGCGGCTGCTGGTGGGTTCGGAAGGCACGCTCGCGTTCTCCGCTGCGATCGAACTTGCGTTGTCGCCGATCAAGCCGCGCAAGCTGCTGGGCATCTGCCAGTTCGCCACGTTCCGCCACGCGATGCAGGCTGCGCAGCATATCGTGCAGCTTGATCCGGAAGCGGTTGAACTGGTCGATCGCACGATGATCGACCTGGGGCGCAGCATCCCCATCTTCCGCGCGACGATCGACCGCATGCTGATCGGCGAACCCGACTCGCTGCTGATCGTCGAGTTCCACGGTCACGACGATGCACCGCTCGCGGCCAAGGTCGATGAGCTCGAAACGCTGATGGCCGACCTTGGCCATGCGGATGCGGTGGTGCGGGCAAGCGACGCAGGATTTCAGGCTGACATCGCCGCGGTGCGCGAGGCCGGGCTTAACATCATGATGTCGATGAAGGGGGACGGCAAGCCGGTATCGTTCATCGAGGATTGCGCCGTGGATCTGGAGGACCTCGCCGATTACACCGAACGCCTGAACGCGGTGTTCGAGAAGCATGGCACCAAGGGTACGTGGTATGCGCATGCTTCGGTCGGCTGCCTGCATGTCCGGCCGGTGCTGAACATGAAGAACCCGAAAGATGTCACCACCATGCGCGCGGTGGCCGACGAGTGCTTCGCGTTGGTGCGCGAGTACAAAGGTTCGCATAGCGGCGAGCATGGCGATGGCCTGGTGCGCAGCGAATTCCACGAGACGATGTTCGGCTCCCGCATCGTGCGCGCGTTTGAGACGGTGAAGGACGCTTTCGATCCGGGCAACATGCTGAACCCGGGGCGTATCGTGCGTCCGCCGCGCATGGACGATCGCACATTGTTTCGCTATGCGCCGGGTTATGCGGCTGCGAGCGATTTTATGCCGAAGCTCGATTGGTCCGATCACCCAGGACCGTTGGGCGGCATGCTGGGCGCCGTCGAGATGTGCAACAACAACGGCACCTGCCGAGCATTCGATGCGGGTGTGATGTGTCCGTCGTATCGCGTCACGCGCGACGAAACGCACCTGACGCGCGGGCGTGCCAACACGCTGCGGCTGGCGCTGACCGGTCAGCTCGGCGCCAATGCGATGGCATCCGATGCATTGGCTGACGCGATGAAACTGTGCGTCTCCTGCAAGGCATGCCGGCGCGAATGCCCGACCGGTGTCGATATGGCGAAGATGAAGATCGAGGTGCTGGCGGCGCGCGGCGAGCATGAAGGCGTGACGTGGCGCGATTCCATGATCGCGGAATTGCCGCGCTTCGCGCCACTGATCGCGCGAATCGCACCACTGGCAAACCTGCGCAATCGTGTCCCCGCGTTGCGCCGGTTCGGCGAGCGGAGGTTCGGGCTGGCTGCGTCGCGTCCCCTGCCCGCTTGGCGGCGCGACGCGTTCCGCAACAGCGAAGCCGACACGTTCGCGCCGACGAAGCCACGCGGCGAGGTGCTGCTGTTCGCCGACACATTCAATCGCTGGTTCGAACCGGAGAATCTGCGCGCCGCCTTGCGCGTTCTCGCCGCAGCGGGCTATCGCGCCGTGTTGCCGCACGCCAAGGGCAGGCCGCTCTGCTGCGGACGCACTTATCTCGCGGCGGGACTGGTCGACAAGGCGCGCGAGGAAGCGCGTCGCACGCTCCGGCTGTTGGACGGCACGCTGCCTGTGATTGGGCTGGAGCCATCGTGCCTGCTGACGTTGCGCGATGAGTACCGCTCGCTGCTGCCCGGTTCGGCGTCCGATGCATTGGCGGAACGCGGGATGCTGCTGGGCGAATTCCTGGCGCGCGAAAAGCCCGAGCTGGCGTTGCGCCCGCTTGCGGCCAAGGCGCATGTGCACGGGCATTGTCATCAGAAAGCGTTTGGCGCGTTCCCCGCGATGCTGGACAGCCTGAAGCGGATTCCCGATCTTGCCGTCACGCCGATCGCTTCATCGTGCTGCGGCATGGCCGGCGCGTTCGGCTATCAGGCGGAGACGGTGCAGGTGTCGCATGCAATGGCCGAGGCGGGACTGCTGCCTGCGATACGGAAGGCCGCGACCGACGACATCATCGTGGCGGATGGTACATCCTGTCGGCATCAGATCCGCGACCTCGGTGGGCGCGAGGCCATCCATTCGGTGAGGCTGCTGGAGCGCGCCCTGGCATGACGGAAGATGAAGTGCTGGACTATTGGTTTGCCGGCGATCCTGCGACGCATCGCGCGGTATGGTTCGAGCAGGACGCTGACTTCGACGCTGCCTGCACA
>DATHOV010000521.1:0-3423 GCA_035484515.1 Lysobacteraceae bacterium | reverse complement strand
AGTGCTAGCAGCAGCGACGGGGTGAACTGCACGAGGCCGATCAGGCCCAGATCGAACGCGCGATGGGTGATTTCGTAGACCTGCCAGCCAACCGCGACCGACAACATCTGGAAGCCGAAGCCGGCAAAGGCCCGCGCGAACCAGTAACGCACGAAAGCCGGGTGCGCGCGCAGCGAATCGTCAACACCGACGGGCGCGTTCGGAGGCATGAGTTTCAACCATTCTCGGCCACGCGAACGCCCGAAGCGCTGGCCGCACGCGCGGCCGCAACGCTCGTCGAGCATGCTCCGATCAAGGCGCTGGCTTCATCGAAGCCTGTCGCTTGAACATCCGGATGAGTCCTACTATCTGGGATATTTGGCGAATATTTCGGGACCGGCCACGGTCTTGCACGCATGGAAAACCGTGGTCCGTCCCCGATTGTTCGTCGGCAATACACTCGCCCTTACCGCTTCGGCTTGCGGAACTTGTAGATGAACTGGTCGGTGTGGCCGCGGATCGATTTGTCGAAGACGTTCGCAGTGTGCGGGTCGGCGGGATTGGCGAGGATCGTGCTCTCGCCTTCGAACGTGAATCCCGCTGCCTCGACTTCACGGCGAACGGTCGCAGGCTCGATGCGATGCAGCGTTTCGGTCACGTCCACGGGCGACCCCTTGGCGGCGACATGATCGAGCACGATGTACTCGCCTCCTGGCTTGAGCGCCGCATAGACCGCCTTGTTGAACGCGGCGATGTCGACCGGGCCCATGAACTTGTCGTGCAGGTCGTGATAGTTCTGCGAGATCCAGAACACATCGAGCGGCTCCGGATATTTCACCGCATCCAGCGCGGACGCGCGGATCACCGTGAGATTGGCGTGGGTGCCTGCGAAGGCCTGGAGCTCGGCGGTTGCCTTGACGATCGGCGGAAACGCGGCCATCGGACCCGGCACCGCGGCATAGACATGCCCATTCGGTCCGACCACATCGACGAACAGGCGCGTGAAATAGCCGCTGCCTGTCGCATAGTCGGCCACCTTGTCGCCCGGCGCGATGCCGGCGAAAGCGAGGGTTTCGGCCGGCTTGCGGTTGGCATCGCGCGCGGTATCGGCGGCCGGCCGCGAGGCGTCGGCGACTGCCGCGGCGATCTCGCTCGAAACCTTGGGCGCATCGGCCGCGGACGCCACGGCCATCATGTTCGACGCGAGCAGCGCCGAAACCGTCAATGCAAGAACCAGATTGCGCATGGCATGCTCCTCGAAGAAGGGGTGGGACAACGGCGAGTGATGATGCAACAACACCTTGGACAAGGATAACGCGTCGAGCCAAAGAGATCGCCCTCATGGTAGTCCGATTGGACTCCGACGCCGTTCTTCCGAGCGGCGATCCACCTCGGGCTTGGCGATGCGATGAACCTTGGCTGGAAGCTGGCTTCCACGATTCGTGGCGATGCGCCGATCGGACTGCTCGACAGCTATGCGAGCGAACGGCATCCGGTGGGAATCGCTGTCCTCGACTGGTCACGCGCCCAGGTCGCGCTCATGCGGCCGAGTCGAAGTACGCGCGCGCTCGAAGCCATCATCCGCGATCTCATCGACACGCGCGATGGCACGACCTACTTCGCCGAGCGCGTGTGGGGTGTTTCCCTCCGCTACGATCTTGGCGACAGTCACCCTCTCGTGGGCCGCAGCGCTCCCGAATTCGAGTTGGCCGACGGGAAAAAACCGGGAGAGCTTCTCAGGAACGGACAAGGTTTGCTCCTGGACTTTGACGCTCGCGCATCGCTCCAGGAGCTTGCAAGCCGGTGGAGCGGACGGATTGCATATGTCGCAAGTCAGGCGAAAGATCGGCTGGGGTTAGGCGCCGTGCTCGTGCGTCCCGATGGCATCGTCGCCTGGGTCGGTGAGGCCGAACCGGACCATGAGGCAGCTGCTCACGCCGCGTCGCGATGGTTCGGCGAACCCGAGGAGATGCACGAAATCACATGATGGATAAATTGTGTCGGCTATCGTTTCGAAGGCTTGAGTTGCCATCACCGGCCCCCACGTTGTCGCGATGGATACATCTTTCCCCGATTCTCCGACCGACAGCGGATACAACAGCTCTCCGAGCGTCGAGCAGACGGCCCTGGACGCCTACTCGCAGGTAGTCACTTCGGTTTACGATGCCGCCAACGCCGCGGTCGTCGCCATTGAAGTCCGCCGCGAGCGGGAGGGGCGCCAGATCGGCGCCGGGTCGGGCTTCGTGTTCACCAGCGACGGTCTGATCCTCACCAACTCGCACGTCGTGCACGGCGCACGCCAGGTCACCGTGCATTCCACCGCCGGAAGCACAAGGGAAGCGACCGTCCTGGGCGATGACCCGCACACGGACATAGCTTTGCTCAAGATCGCTTCGCCCGAAACCTTGCCCAGTGTGGTGCTCGGTTCCGCACGAGGTCTTCATGTCGGGCAACTTGTGGTCGCGATCGGCAATCCGATGGGCTTTGCGTCCACCATCACTGCGGGCGTGGTCAGCGCGTTGGGCCGCAGCTTGCGTGCGACGACAGGTCGGCTCATCGACGATGTGATCCAGACCGACGCGGCGCTCAATCCCGGCAATTCCGGTGGACCCTTGCTCGATGCCCAGGGCAGGGTGATCGGCGTGAACACGGCGATCATCGCCGGTGCGCAGGGCATCTGCTTCGCCACTTCCATCGATACCGTGCAGCGGGTCGTGTTGCAGTTGCTCCAGCACGGCCGAGTGCGCCGAGCCAGCCTCGGTCTGGCGGGTCAAAATGCAGTTCTCCCGCAACGCTACGTTCGCCACTTCGATCTCACGCAGGCGTCTGCGGTCCGCGTCATGGAGATCGCTGTGGGCGGTCCTGCAGCACGCTCGGGAGTCCGGACGGGCGATCTGATCGTGGGGTTCGAGGATCAGCCTTGCGGCAGTATCGACGACCTGCATCATCTGCTCACGCGCGAGCGAATCGGACGCGAGTGCCCATTGCGAATCCTTCGTTACGACAAGACCGTTACGCTGATGGTGCAGCCGGCAGAATTGGCCGATTGAATCAGGCTGGACTCACGTCGGTGCGAACAATTCGCTCAGTACGATTGTGTCGTCTTCCAAAGCCCGCATCGAACAGGCCAAGGCCGACTGGCGTGCCGGGCGGATGAAGTTGCCAGACCTGGACAAGCAGGAGTTCACTCCGCTCCCGGACGGCATTGCGTAACGGACACGTCGACCACGCGCTCAGGGCCGGGCCCGGAGAAGGGTGCTGATGCGGATCTCACCGGACAGCACCTTGTGGATCGGACACGCATTGGCTATCTGCAGGAGGCGCTCTCGCTGCTCGTCCGTCAATTCGCCGCGCAAGGAAATCGAGCGGGAGATTTCCGTGCCTGCGGCTGGAAGTCCCGCAGGATTGAACCGCAATTCGACCTCTACTCCAGTCAGGGGCCAT
>DATHOV010000520.1:0-7514 GCA_035484515.1 Lysobacteraceae bacterium | reverse complement strand
ATGGCCGAGCGCACCTCGCGCGTCTTCCTCGTCGCGACCGCAAACCAGGTCCACGACCTGCCGCCGGAACTGCTGCGCAAAGGCCGGTTCGACGAGACCTTTTTCGTCGACCTGCCGAATGCGGAAACGCGGGTCGAGGTGTTCAGGTTGCATCTCACGAAACGCAAGGTCGACATGGCGGCACTCGACCTGCCCACGCTCGCTGCAGCCTGCGACGGATTTTCGGGCGCCGAGATCGAGCAGGCGATCGTCTCCGCGCTGTATGCCGCCCGTGCCGCGCACGGCCCGCTCACGCAGGATGAATTGCTGGCCGAGCTGCACAACACGAAACCGTTGTCGGTGCTGATGGCCGAGCAGGTGCAGGGACTGCGCGAATGGGCGGCGGGACGGACGGTGGCGGCGGACTGAGGAGGAAATGTCCTTGCGTTTCCTGGCCTGCGCAGACCCGGAAACGGCGAATTCTCCGACGCGAACGCAACCCTCAATACCCCGCCGCCTGCCCATCCTTCCGAGACTCGCTGGCCCCGATCCATCCGCCTTCCGGATTCACTTCGATCGCCTGATAGCCGCCGTACGGTCCATCGGAGTAACGCACGCTGTGGCCCATGCGCATCAGTGCGCGCACGGTCTCCCATGAGAAGCCGGTTTCGAGGTCGACTTCGCCGCCGTCGTCCATCGGCGTGTTCTGCCCGGTCGGTTCGGTGGTGCCGTCATGCTGGATGCGCGGGGCATCGCCGGCTTCCTGCAGGTTCATGCCGTAATCGATCAGGTTCATCAGGATCTGCACGTGGCCCTGCGGCTGCATGGCGCCGCCCATCACGCCGAAGCTCAGCCAGGGCTTGCCGTTCTTGGTCACGAAGGCGGGGATGATGGTGTGGAACGGGCGCTTGCCGGGCTCGAACGAATTCGGATGGCCTTCCTTGAGCACGAACATCTCGCCGCGATCCTGCAGGATGAAACCCAGGCCGGGCGGAGTCATGCCGCTTCCCATGCCGCGATAGTTGGACTGGATCAGCGAGACCATCATGTCGCTGGAATCGGCGGTGGTCAGGTAGATCGTGTCGCCGCCGTCGAGCGCCGGCGGCGTGCCGGGCGCGACCACGCGCGCAGCCTTGTCCATCGAGATCAGCTTGCGGCGATCGGCGGCGTAGTCCTTCGAGATCAGTCCCTTGACCGGCGCCTTCGCGAAATCGGGATCGGCATAGAAACGCGCGCGGTCGGCGAAGGCGAGCTTCTTCGCCTCGACGAACAGGTGCACGTGCTCGGCGCTGTCGAACGGGATCTTCGAGAAGTCGAAACCTTCGAGGATGTTGAGCATCTGCAACGTCGCGATGCCCTGCCCGTTCGGCGGCAGTTCCCACACGTCGTAACCGCGATAGTTGGTGCTGACCGGCTCGACCCATTCGCCGTGGTGCGAAGCGAGATCGTCGTAGGACAGGAAGCCGCCCTGCGCCTTCATGTAGTCGGCAATCGTGTGCGCAATGGGGCCCTTGTAGAACGCGTCGCGGCCGCCGTCGGAAATCTTCTGCAGGGTGTCGGCGAGCGTCGGGCGCGTCCACATCTCGCCCGTGCGCGGACCGCGGCCGTCGCGGGTGAACTGTTCGGTGAAGCCCGGGAATTTCGACAGGCGCGGTACCGAGACATCCCAGTAGTACGCGATCACTTCGCTGACTGGAAAACCTTCGCGTGCGTAGCGGATCGTCGGCGCGAGATCGTTCTTGATCGGCAATTTTCCGAAACGATCATGCAGCGCGAACCAGCCGTCCACGCAACCTGGCACCGACACCGGCAACGGGCCGAGCGGCGGGATGTCCTTCAATCCGCGCTTCTGGAATTCGGCCAGCGTCAGCGATTTCGGCGAACGGCCCGAGCCGTTGTAGCCGTAGAGTTTGTGCGTCTTCGGATCCCACACGATCGCGAACAGGTCGCCGCCCACGCCGGAGCTGACCGGCTCCATGAGGCCGAGCGCGGCATCGGCGGCGATCGCGGCGTCCACCGCGCTGCCGCCGTTGCGCATGACCTCCAGCGCAATCTGTGTCGCGAGCGGCTGCGAGGTCGCCGCCATCGCATGCGGTGCGTAGACCTCCGAGCGCGTGGCGAAACTGCGGCCGGTGATGCGGTCGGCGGCATGCGCGTTGGCGAGAGTGAGCAGGAGCGGCCAGATCGCGTGGCGCCATGGCGAGGGCAAGCGGTACTCTGTCGGCTTCATCGAACGCTCCCGTTGGCCGTCTATGTCGCAGATCCGCCCCATGTTCGCCCTGCCCTTCGCTTTTTGCCAGCATCCCGATCCGGCGCGGATGAACGCGGCCCTGCGCGAGTTGTTCCTGGCCCGGGAAGCCGAAGGTTCACGGCATGCGAACCAGCATCCGTACACCGAACGCAATGCGCCCTTGTTCGAGAGCCGCTTCGACCTGTTCGCCTGGCCGGAACCGGAGATCGTGGAACTGCGCGACTACTGTCTGGCGCAGCTGTCGCAGGTCGTCGGCCAGCTCAACGGTTACGACGAAAAGACCATGAACAACCTGGGCGTGAAGACCGACGCCTGGTTCCATGTCACCCGCCGCAACGGCTACTTCGGCGTGCACAACCACCCACTGGCGACCTGGTCGGGCGTCTATTGCGTTGCGCCCGGACGCAACGATCCGGGTGAGCCCGACAGCGGAAAGCTGACCTTCATCACGCCGCATCACATGAGCGGCATGTACGTCGACGCAGGATCCGAATTCATCAAGCCGCCCTTCGGCATCCAGAACTTCGGGCTGCTGCTGCAGGCCGGACAACTCGTGCTGTTTCCCTCATCCGTGCTGCATCACGTGCTCCCCTTCCAGGGCGAGGGCGAACGTATCACCGTCGCCTTCAACTGCGCGTTCAGGCAACGCGCCGGCTGAAGCCGCGCGAGCGCATGCACTGATCGCGCGCGATCAGGCGTTCTGCACGACGTGCAGACGCAATCTCTCGGCGGCGGTGTCCATGTCGGCCGCGAGCGGCAGGATGTGCGGCCAGTCCGCGCTCTTGGCCGCGGCTTCCAGGGCGAGCGCGGCGGCGGCCAGTTCGGTCGCACCGACGAGCAGGGCGGCGCCCTTGATCTTGTGCGCTTCGCGCGCGAGTTGCGCGCAGTCGCCGTTCTCGCGGGCGCGACGCGCGGCTCGCAGGTCGGTCTCGGTCGCGCCGAGGTAATCCTGCAGCACCAGTCGCGTTTGTTCGCGATCGCCGCCGGTCAACGCGTCGAGCACGCTCGCGTCGAGCGGTATCGGCGCGCCCTGCGTCTGCGGCAATGGCGCCGCGGGTTGCGCCGGAGCGTTCGGCGACTGCGGCGGGCGTGTGTGCGGCAGCCAGCGCGCGATGCATTCGGCCAGTTGCGGGATGCTCACCGGCTTGGACAGGTAGTCGTCCATGCCGGCGGCAAGGCAACGTTCTGCCTCTCCCTTGAGCGCCGCGGCGGTCAGCGCGACCACCGGTATTCGGGCGCGGCCATCACGCGCTTCCTCCTCGCGGATGGCCTGGGCGAGCTGATAGCCGTCCATGCGTGGCATGTGGATATCCGAAAGCAGCAACGCGAAGCGCCCGCTGCGCCAGCGCTCGAGTCCCTCCACGCCGTCCTCGGCAGTCTCGCAGGCGTAACCGGCCAGGGCGAGCTGCCGGGCGACGACGAGGCGATTGGTCGGGTGATCGTCCACAAGCAGGATCAGGCTGCGCTCGGCTTCGGCCTGCCCTGCGTTCGGCAGCGCACGCGGCTGGAACTGGGGCGTCGTCCGCGCTTGCTCCTCGATCGCCTCCAGATCGGCGACCTCGCCCTGCGGCAGGGTCAGCAGCAGGCGCATCGTGGTGCCGGCGCCTGGCGTGCTGTCCATCACGACCTCGCCGCCCATGAGCTCGGCGAGCCTCCGGCAGATCACCAGTCCCAGGCCGGTGCCGCCGAAACGACGTGTCGTGCTGCCTTCGGCCTGGCTGAAGGGCTGGAACAGCCGCTCCTGCTGCTCGGGCGTGACGCCGATGCCGGTATCGGTGATGCGGAAGCACACGCGTTCGCCACCGAGTTCCGCGCCGCGTCGTTCGAGCGCCGCCAGCACGAAACCCTGCTCGGTGAACTTGATCGCATTGGACAGGAAGTTCGACAGGATCTGGCGCACACGCAGCGGATCGGCGATGTGCGCCGGGCCCACGCGCGGATCGATCTCGCAGTTGAGCACCAGGCCCTTGCTCGATGCCGAGCCAGTGAAGTTGGCGAGCGTGGAGCGCAGCAGTTGCTGCAGGCTGATCGTCGTCGGCGCGAGTTCCAGCCGACCGGCCTCGACCTTGGAGAAGTCGAGGATGTCGCCGATGATCTGGATCAGTGAGGCTGCCGACTGTTGGATGATCGTGACGGTGCGCCGCTGGTCCGGATCGAGCTGGCTGTGCGAAAGGACTTCGAGCATGCCGGTGACGCCGATCATCGGCGTGCGTATCTCGTGGCTCATCGCGGCGAGGAAATCGCCCTTGGCCTTGTTCGCACCGCGCTCGGCGATCTCGCTCGCGCGCAGCGCTTCCTCGAGCTGCTTGATCCGGGTCAGGTCGGTGGCGATGCACAGGTGGCCGACCACCGTGCCGATCTCGTCGTGCATCGCCGAGATCGCCAGCAGCACCGGCACCCGCGTGCCGTCCTTGCGCACCAGGGTCCATTCCTGCGCCTGCACGCCCAGTTCGAGCAGCAGCGGAAGCATCCGCACGTTCGCCGGCACGTTGCGGCCGAGCGCGGCGCTGAGCCGTTCGGCGACTTCCTGCGCTTCTTCGACGGACAACACGAGGTCGATATTGCGCTGGCCGATCATCTCGGCGGCCGTGTATCCGGTCAACTTCTCGGCGAAGGGATTGAAGCTGCTGAAGCGGCCGTCGAGGGCAAAGGACATCACCGCGACCTGCGCGGCGGTAAACAGCGAGCGCTGGAATTCCTCGCTGCGCGCCAGCGTCGCACGCACCTGCTCGTTGCGCAGCGTGAGCTCGGCTTGTTCGATCTCGGCGTCGCGCACCTCGGCGCGCAAGGCGAGGAAGCCGTCAAGCACCTCGCCCAGTTCGCCCTCGGCACGGTACTTGGGCAGGGTGGCGTAGTCGTGACGTCGCATCTGCGCGGTCGCCGCGATCAGCGACTCGACGCCACGATAGATGTTGCGCAACAGACCGCTGCCGAACCACATCGCCAGCAGCAAGGCGAGAAGGGTCACGCTGACGCGGATCTCGCCGGTGCGCAGCGCTTGCGCGTTTTCCTCGCCCACGCGCTGCTGCCCGTGGGCGAGCACCATGGCGCCGAGCCTCTGCAGGCGCGAGGTGACCGGGTCCATCGCCGGGAACAGTTCGGTGTCGGCGAATCGTCCGAGTGCCTTGATGTCCTTGCTTTGCAGGATCTCGTGCAGGCGCGCGGCCGCCGCATCGGCACGCACGCGCGCGGCGCTGATGTCGGCGAGCAAGGTACCCTCGTCCGGCTCGCGTGGCAGCTTCGACAACGCATCCCAGTCCGCCCCGATGCGCACGCTCGCACCGTCGGTGGCCTTGATGCCGTCCTCCCAGCTCATCAGGCCGTTGCGCACGCGGAACACGGTGCCGATGTCGTCAAGGCCATAGCCGTTGGAGACCGACTGGATCAGGCGCAGGCTGACGAGGGTCTGGCTGGCGAGCCCGGTCAGCGCCTGCTGGTGTTCGCGGCGCTCGATCTCGTCGAGTACGAGCACGCTCGCACCGGCGACCATCAACAGCCCGAACAGGCCCAGCAACTGCAAGCGGATCGCCGACTTGCCGTGCCAGCCGATCACGGTCAGTGCCTGGTCTTGCGCCAGTTTCCGATGGCTTCCTGCAGGCGATCGCCGGGTACGGCCTGCGAGATCAGATACCCCTGCGCGTAGTCGCAACCGAGCTGGGCGAGCAGCTGCCATTCCTCGATCGTCTCGATGCCCTCGGCAACGACCTTCAGGCCGAGCTTGCGAGCGAGGTCGAGGCTGGTCTCGATCATCGCCAATTTGCGTGGCTGCTCGGGCGCGCGGTGCACGAAGCCGCGGTCGATCTTCAGTTCGGTGAACGGAATCTGCGAGAGCTGTGCGAGCGAGGAGTAGCCGGTGCCGAAATCGTCCACGGAGAGTCCGAAGCCCTTCAGACGCAACCGCGCGAGCATGGCCAGGCCGCGCGCGGTGTCGCTCATCACCGAGCTTTCGGTGATCTCCAGGACGATGTCCTCCGGACGCATGCCATGGCTGCGCACGACGTTCTCGTAGCGGTCGGCCACTTCGGGTCCGGTGAGGTTCTGCGCCGAAACGTTGACCGACACCTTGATCCGCAGGCCTTGTTCCACCCAGCGTTTGCGCCATGCGCAGCTCTCGACGAGCATGTGTTCGGTGAGCTGCTCGATCATGCCCTGCGTTTCGATCAGTGGCATGAAGTTGACCGCGTGCAGCACCTGCCCATTGGGCTGCACCCAGCGCGCCAGCGCCTCGACGCTGACGATCTTGCCGTTGCCGAACTCCGCCTGCGGCTGGAAGTACGGCACGATCTGCCCGTTGGCGAGCGCCTCGCGGATCTGCGCGACATCGACCATCACGCCCTTGCTCGCACTGTCGATCACGCCGACCGTGGTGCCGAGCAGGCCCAGCACCTGTTGCAGCTTGTCTGACGTCAGTGGTTTCTCGACGCTGCCGAGCACGCGCAGGCCCGAGGCCTGCGCCATCACCTGCACGCTGTGCAGCAGGGCGGCATCCATCGCGCTGACCACCGCGATCGCCGGCGCCAGCCGGTGCTGCGCGATCAGTCCGATGAATTCCACGCCATCCATGCCGGGCATGTCGAGGTCGACCAGCACGACGTCCGGCGGCGATTCGAGCGTACGCAGCAGTTCTATCGCCTCGAATCCCTCGGCCGCTTCGAGCACCTTGCCGACGCCCAGCTCGGCAAGCAGGCGCATGCCCAGTCGGCGCTGGAAGCCGTGATCCTCGACCAGCAGCACGCTCAGGTTCGAATACTGCATCGGATTCCCCCGCTAATACGCACGACTCTACGTGCGGCGCGCCATCCCGACAAGCGACCGCTCGCCACGCCTCAACCCGTCTGCAGACGGGCGCGTTCGGCTGCGTTGCGCGATGCCGTCCCAAGGCACGTCCTCTTGCAACGCACAATCTGCCCGCGAAGCCCGCGTTTCGTTAGGATGCTTGCGACCGTTGGCCGGTTGCGGCAACGGCGTCCTGAAGGGGAACCTCCATGTCCGCCATGTCCGCTCCTGCCATCGACCGCAGCTACACGCTGGAGGACAAGTACACCCGCGAACGCGGCCGGATCTTCCTGTCCGGTGTGCAGGCGCTGGTGCGGCTGCCGATCATGCAGCAGATGCGCGACCGCGCAGCGGGCGTGAACACAGCCGGTTTCATCTCGGGCTACCGCGGTTCGCCGCTCGGCGGCTTCGACCTCGAGCTGTGGAAGGCCAAGAAACACTTGAAGGCCTCGTCGATCGAGTTCACGCCCGGCCTCAACGAGGACCTCGGCGCAACGATGGTCTGGGG
>DATHOV010000519.1:0-7173 GCA_035484515.1 Lysobacteraceae bacterium | reverse complement strand
CAGCAGCCACGACAGCAGCCACGACAAGACGACCCTGATCGGCTGCTACTACTTCTACGAGAAGTGACGGCGCGGTCCGTCGTAGAATGGCGCCCTTGACTAGACCGGAGCCGCGCCATGGATTTCGAGTTCACCGAAGAGCAGTTGATGATCCAGGACGTGGCGCGGCGCATTGCCCAGGAAAAGATCGCGCCGAGCGCCGAGGAACACGACAGGACCGGCGAGTTCCCGCTTGCGAACATCAAGCTGCTCGGCGAAAACGGGCTGATGGGAATCGAGGTACCGACCGAGTATGGCGGCGCTGGCATGGATCCGATCGCCTACGTGCTGGCCATGGTCGAGATCGCCGCCGCGGATGCCGCGCATTCGACGATCGTCTCGGTGAACAATTCGCTGTTCTGCAACGGCATCCTGAAATTCGGCACCGAGGAACAGAAGCAGAAGTACGTGCGCGCCATCGCCGAGGGCCATGCGATCGGCGCGTTCGCGCTGACCGAGCCGCAGTCCGGCTCCGATGCGACGGCGATGAAGTGCAGGGCGGTCAAGCAGGCCGATGGCAGCTTCGTCGTCAACGGCAAGAAGAGCTGGATCACCTCCGGCCCGGTCGCCAAGTACATCGTGCTGTTCGCGATGACCGATCCGGAAAAGCATGCGCGCGGCATCACCGCCTTCCTGATCGATACCGCGCGCGCCGGATTCCGCTGCGGCAAGACCGAGCCCAAGCTCGGCATCCGCGCTTCGGCGACCTGCGAGATCGAGTTCGAAGGCTACGTCGTTCGGCCCGAGGAAGTGCTCGGCGAGGAAGGCCACGGTTTCAAGGTCGCGATGAGCGTGCTCGACGCCGGTCGCATCGGCATCGCCTCGCAGGCCATCGGCATCGCCCGCGCGGCCTACGAAGCGAGTCTGACCTACGTGCGCGAGCGCAAGAGCTTCGGCCAGCCGATCGGCAGCTTCCAGATGATCCAGGCCAAGATCGCGGACATGAAGTGCAAGCTCGATGCCGCGTTGCTGCTGACACTGCGTGCGGCGTGGAAGAAGGGCCAGACCGAGAAGCACGGCGGCCGTTTCAGTACCGAGGCCGCGGTCGCCAAGCTCACCGCTTCCGAAGCAGCGATGTGGATCGCCCACCAGGCCGTGCAGATCCACGGCGGCATGGGCTATTCGAAGGAGATGCCGCTGGAGCGGTATTTCCGCGACGCCAAGATCACCGAGATCTACGAGGGGACGAGCGAGATCCGGCGCCTGGTGATCGCCCGGAACGAGACCGGATTGCGCTGACCGCGTCGCAACGAGGGCCGGAGAGCTTCGAAGATGGCCGCCCGATGACAAATGGGCGGTCATTTCGAATGGCCGTGTTCACGTCTGTGCTGGCTCGTGCCACCCCCAGCCGGTAAACTCGCCAGTCTCGTCCGCACCCGAAGACCTCGCGTGAAAAAGACCGTGAAAAAGCCGTCCGGCGCCGCCAAGGCCCCCAGCAGCGGAGCTGGTAAATCCGCCTCTCCGAAGACTGTCGCCACCAAGCCCATCGCATCGAAGTCCGCCGTCACCAGTGACGCTGGCAACGCCCAGGCGGTTCCTGCGATAGCGGCACCGGCCAATCCGACCGACCTGATCGCCGCGATCAAGCGTGGCACGACGGGCAAGGACGCGAGCTTCGTGCGCTTCGCCGAGCGCCTGTTCGACCGCGTGTCAGCCGAGGACCTCGCCACGCGCGCATCCGCCGACTGGCTGGCGATCGCGAAGGGTCTCTACGAGTTGCTGCAGACCCGCAAGGCGCGCGCGCCGGTCGTGCGCGTGTTCAACCCCGATCCGAAGAAGGACGGCTGGTCCGCGCCGCATACCGTCATCGAGATCGTCAACGACGACATGCCCTTCCTCGTGGACAGCGTGAGCCTCGCGATGACGCGCGCCGGGCTGACGGTGTCGATGCTGATGCACCCGGTGCCTCTGGTCGCGCGCGACGGCCGCGGCAAGATCACCAGCGTGGGCGAGGGCAGACCCGAATCGATCATCCACCTGGAAATCGAGCGCCTGGCCGACCCCGACGCGCTCAAGGACATGCAGGCGAAGGTGCTTTCGGTGCTTGCCGACGTGCGCGCCAGCGTCGAGGACTGGTCGGCGATGCGTACCAAGATGATGCAGATCGCCGACGAGCTGCCCACGCGCGCGCTGCCGGTCGACGATCACCGGCGCAACGAGATCCGCGCCTTCCTGCGTTGGGCAGCGGACGACCATTTCACCTTCCTCGGCTACCGCGAATACCGGGTCGTCAAGCAGGGCAAGTCCGAAGCGCTGGTGGCCGTGGAAGGCAGCGGCCTGGGCCTGCTGCGCGGCGACCTGCGCGACAACAGGCCGCGCCCGGTGACCGGACTCGCTGCCAACCAGCCCGGCGGCGCGCAGCATCCGCTGATCCTGACCAAGACCAATTCGCGCGCGACCGTGCACCGCGACGGCTACATGGACTACATCGGCGTGCTGATGTATGACGACCATGGCAAGGCGGTCGTCGAGCAGCGCTTCCTCGGCCTGTACACGTCCAGCGCCTACAACCGCCGGCCGTGGGACATCCCGATCGTGCGCGACCGCCACGAGCAGGTGATGGCGCGATCGGGCTTCGGGCCGAGCAGCCACAACGGCAAGGCGCTGCGGCACATCATCGAGACGCTGCCGCGCGACGAGCTCTTCCAGTCCAGCGCCGAACAACTGTTCAAGACCAGCATGGGCATCCTCGGCCTGCAGGACCGCGGCCGCAGCAAGCTGTTCCTGCGTCGCGACCGCTACGGGCGATTCTTCTCGGCGCTGGCGTACATCCCCCGCGACCGCTTCAACACCTACGTGCGCGGTCGCATCGAGGACCTGCTGACCGAGGCCCTGCAGGGCGAGCGCGTGGACACCACGATCCACGTCGGCGAATCGCCGCTGGCGCAACTGCACCTGATCGTGCGCCCGAAGCCCGGCGCGAGCGTGGACGTGGACGTCTCCGAGCTGGATACCCGGATGGCGACCATCGTGCGCGACTGGCGCGACGAACTGCGCGACGAACTCGTCGCCGCGCATGGCGACGAGGAAGGCGGGCACCTCGCGGCGCGTTACCTGTCGGTGCTGCCGGTGGGCTACGTCGAAGCGGTCACGCCGACCGGCGTGGTCGCCGACCTGCTCCAGATCGAGCGCCTGAAGGGCTCGCACGACCTCGAACAGCGCCTGTACCGCGACGCCTCCGATCCGACGTCGCTGCGTTTCAAGCTGATGCGCGCGGGCGAGGCCATCCACCTGTCCGAAGCGCTGCCGATGATGGAGAACATGGGCCTGCGCGTGCTCTCCGAGCACCCCTACGAGATCCCGCTGGGCGACAGCCGGCTCGGCGGCGATACCGTGCACATCCAGGACTTCGAAGTGCGCACCGTGGTCGATGTCGACGTCGCGGCGGTGGGCCGGGCGTTCGAGGACGCCTTCGAGCACATCTGGTCGGGCGCCGCCGAGAGCGATGGCTTCAATCGCCTGCTGCTGACCGCGCGTCTGACCTGGCGCCAGGTCGCGATGCTGCGCGGCTACTGCAAGTACCTGCTGCAGACCGGCGTGCCATTTTCGCAGGTTTACATGGAGACCACGCTCAACCGTTATCCGCTGATCGCGCGCCTGCTGGTGGAACTGTTCGAATCGCGCTTCGATCCGGCCCACAGTTCGGGCAAGGACGGCAAGGGCAGCCACGACGAGGCCATGCGCGAGAAGCTGCGCGCCGAGCTCGACGCGATCACCCCGGCCACTCTCAAGCACGCCGCCAGCACCCTGACCGAGGAAATCGCCTACGCGCGTGCGCTCGATCGCGATGCGCAGATCGACGCCTGCAACGACGGCCTGGCGATCCTGCTGGAAAACGTCGCCAGCCTCGACGAGGACCGCATCCTGCGCAGCTACATCGGCGCGATCAACGCCACCCTGCGCACCAGCTACTACCAGTTGCACGACGGCAGGCCGCGCGAATACATCAGCTACAAGTTCGACTGCGCGAAGATCCTCGAACTGCCCAAGCCGCGTCCTTACCGCGAGATCTTCGTGTACGCGCCGCGCATCGAGGGCGTGCACCTGCGCTTCGGCCCGGTCGCGCGCGGCGGCCTGCGCTGGTCGGATCGCCGCGAGGACTTCCGTACCGAAGTGCTGGGCCTCGTGAAAGCGCAGATGGTGAAGAACACCGTGATCGTGCCGGTCGGCTCGAAAGGCGGTTTCTACGTCAAGCGTCCGCCGACGACGCCCGATCGCGACACCCAGCTCGCCGAAGGCATCGCCTGCTACAAGCTGTTCATCAACGGCCTGCTCGACATCACCGACAACCTTGTCGACGGCAAGACCGTGCCGCCGAAGGACGTGATCCGCCACGACGACGACGATCCCTACCTCGTGGTCGCCGCCGACAAGGGCACCGCGACCTTTTCCGACATCGCCAACTCGGTCAGTGCCGAGCACCACTACTGGCTCGGCGACGCGTTCGCCTCCGGCGGCTCGGTCGGCTACGACCACAAGGCGATGGGCATCACCGCGAAGGGCGCGTGGGAATCGGTCAAGCGCCACTTCCGTTCGATGAACCGCGACTGCCAGACCGAGGACTTCACCTGCGTCGGCATCGGCGACATGTCCGGCGACGTGTTCGGCAACGGCATGCTGCTCTCGCGCCACATCCGCCTGCTGGCCGCGTTCGACCACCGCCACATCTTCCTCGACCCGAACCCCGACGTGGAGGCATCCTTCGTCGAGCGCGAACGCATGTTCAGGCTGCCGCGCTCTTCGTGGGAGGACTACGACAAGTCGCTGATCAGCGCAGGCGGCGGAATCCATCCGCGCGGCGCGAAGTCGATCCGCATCACCCCGCAGGTGCGCGAAGCGCTCGACATCGCCGAGGGCGTCGAGCAGATGACCCCGGCCGAGTTGATGTCGGCGATCCTCAAGTCGCCGGTGGACCTGCTCTGGAACGGCGGCATCGGGACCTACGTCAAGGCGACCAGCGAGACCCACGTGGATGTCGGCGACCGCGCCAACAATGCGCTGCGCGTCAATGGCCGCGAGCTGCGCTGCCGGATGGTCGGCGAGGGCGGCAACCTCGGCTGCACCCAGCGCGGCCGCATCGAGGCGGCGTTGAACGGCGTGCTGCTCAACACCGATTTCATCGACAACTCCGCCGGCGTGGACACCTCGGACCATGAGGTCAACATCAAGATCCTGCTCAACGATGCCGTGCAGCGCGGCGAGCTGACCGATCCGAAGCGAAATGCCTTGCTCGCGAAGATGACCGATGAGGTCGGCGACCTTGTCCTCAACGACAACTACCGGCAGAACCAGACGCTGAGCCTGATGGAACGGATGAGCGTTTCCCGTCTCGGCTCCAAGCAGCACTTCATCCGCACCCTCGAGAAGCAGGGCCTGCTCGACCGCCAGATCGAATTCCTGCCGTCGGACGCCGAGCTCGCCGATCGCAAGGCGCTCGGCCAGGGCTTGACCCGGCCCGAGCTCTCGATCCTGCTGTCCTACGCGAAGATCGTGATCTTCCAGCAGTTGCTGAACTCGGATGTGCCGGAAGACGCTTTCCTGTCGGCCGAACTGGTGCGCTACTTCCCCGGCCCGCTGCGCGAGAAGTACGAGGCGCACATGCAGCGCCACCGCCTGCGCCGCGAGATCATCGCGACCGTGGTGACGAACTCCATCGTCAACCGCGCCGGCGCGACGTTCATGCTGCGCATGCAGGAGGACACCGGCCGTACGCCGGGCGAAGTCGCCAAGGCCTTCACCATCACCCGCGAGACGCTCGAGGCGCGCCAGCTCTGGGCGCAGATCGACGTGCTCGACGGCAAGGTGCCCGAATCAGTGCAGATCGACGCGCTGCTGGTGATCTGGGCGCTGCAGCGCACGTTCACGCGCTGGCTGCTCGCACGTCCGGGTGCGATCCCGGACATCGCCACCGCGGTCGAGCGCTACCACGACGGCTTCCGCGACATCCGCGCAGGGCAGGGCGTGCTTCCGGATTCGCAGCGCCCGGCCTACGTGGCGAGTCTTCGCGACTGGAAGGAAAAGGGCTTGCCTGACGACCTCAGCGGCCAGCTCGCGGCGTTGCCGTACCTCGCCCCGTGCTGCGACATCATCGAGATCGCGCGCGAACGCAAGCTGAAGACCGTCGATGTCGCCCGCGTGTACTACCGTCTCGGCGATGCGCTCAACCTGCCGTGGCTGACCACCCAGATCGACGCGCTGAAAGTGGATGGCCGTTGGCACGCGGTCGCGCGCGGCGTCCTGCGCGACGAACTTGCGCACCACGAGCGCGTGCTCGTCGACCAGGTGCTGTCGATGCCGGGCGTGAACGCGGATGCCAGGGTCAAGGCCTGGGTCGAGCGCGACGATCAGTCGCTGCGCTTCACCCTGTCGATGCTTGCCGAACTGGCCGCGCAGAAGACCCTCGACTATCCGACCGCGTCCGTAGCAGTGCAGCGCCTTTCGCAGCTCGCTTCGCGCGGGTGAGGCGGGATTGCTTGCGAACCACTGGTTCGCATTCCGCCGAACGCCCGGAGTCCAGCGACGGGCCGGACTGAGTCGCTGTTTCGAAGCTCCTCTCCCGACGGGGCGAATGCGCGCTGCTTGCGAGCCCCATGGCTCGCGCGCGGTTGAGCGCCCAAGCCGAAAGGCTTGGGCAGGGGTGCGGGTTGGGGTGAGGGGCCAGCCGCAACCCGTGTGCAGCGTGCCTGTGCGAAACTGCAGCAGACCGTTGTCGACTACGGAGCAGCCGATGACCGCGACCCCACGCATCGCCTTCCTAGCCAGTCGTGTGCCCGACGCGCAGGCCGCGCTGGCCCGGCTGCAGGCCATGCATGGCGACCTCGCGCCCGAGGAAGCGGACGTCCTGTGCGCGCTCGGCGGCGACGGCTTCATGCTGCGCACCCTGCATCGCTATGGCCCGCGCGGCCTGCCGGTGTACGGCATGAAGCTCGGCACGGTCGGCTTCCTGATGAACCATTACGAGCCCGAAGGGCTGGTCGGGCGCATCGTCGCCGCGCACCCCGCGCATCTGCGGCCGCTGGAGATGAACGCCATCACCGAAGCCGGCGCGACCGTGACCTCGCTCGCCTACAACGAGGTCTCCCTGTTGCGGCAGACGCGCCAGGCCGCGCATATCCGCATCCACCTCAACGACCG
>DATHOV010000518.1:0-9541 GCA_035484515.1 Lysobacteraceae bacterium | reverse complement strand
GGCCTGCGCTACGGCAAGATCATCGTCCTGGCCGATGCCGATTCCGACGGCCTGCACATCGCGACCCTGCTGGCCGCGCTTTTCCTGCGTCATTTTCCGGCACTGGTCGCCGCCGGCCATATCTTCGTCGCGATGCCGCCGCTGTTCCGCGTCGACGTCGGCAAGCAGGTGTTCTATGCGCTCGACGAAGAGGAGAAGACCCTGCTGCTCGAACGCATCGCGGGCGAAAAACTCAAGGGCACCGTCAACGTCACCCGCTTCAAGGGCCTGGGCGAAATGAACCCCGCCCAGTTGCGCGAGTCCACGATCCATCCGGACACGCGCCGGCTCGTGCAGCTCACCGTCGACGAGTCGGCCGAGACGCATGCCCTGATGGACATGCTGCTCGGCAAGAAACGCGCGGGCGAGCGCAAGACGTGGCTGGAGACGAAGGGCGACCTGGCGAGCCTTGAAGTCTGACGGGCCACGATGGCGCGAACCATCTCCGATTTTTCGTCTGAATCGCTGAAATCCGCGTCACGACTGCCTGTCGGATTCGGGTCATGGTCGACAGGCTACGCACGATCCATACCCTGAAACCGCGATACGGCATGCGTGCCGCCCCGTTCGAAGCGTTTTGCGCGAAGAATGCAAACTTCCTTTCCTGGAGACGAAACTTCATCCGCGCGCAGCAAGCTTCATCGGCACGAATCCAAACTTCGATTCGAGCCGATCCAACGTGATCCGCAGGTTCGCAAACTTCGTCCGCAGCTTTGCAAGCCTTCCCGGGACGTCTGCAAACTTCGTCCGCAGCTGACACAACTTCGTTCGCGCGATGCAACCGTTTCCCGCAGGAATGCAAACGTGATCCGCTCGGGACACAACGTGATCCGCACGGGACAAAACGTTTTCCGCTCGGGACAAAACTTGATTCGCAGCGGATCAAACGTCATCCGCACGGGAGCAAACGTTCAATCCCGGCAATAAAGTCGTGGCTGGCCGCTTTCCGCGTGTTGCCGGAAGTCGTCCGCCGTGCACCCGAAGATCCCGCGCCTTCCAGGATCGCGCCACACCCGGACGCGATCGGACGCGTCTTGGCGAGACTGCATGAGAAGGAAGGGAAGGACATGCGGGGCCTGGGGGACCCGCGCTTCCGGTCGCAGACGGACGCTCAGGCACAGCGCCTTTCGGTTCAGCCGCCTGGCGATACCCTCTTTCCGTCCTCCATCGAAACGATGGCCATCGATCGCAGGGATGCAGACGATGACAGCCCAGAGTGCGGCAAGGGTACGTACAAGGTGCGCGATCGTGGGCGGTGGACCGGCGGGGATGATGCTGGGTTTGCTGCTCGCCCGTTCCGGTGTCGGCGTGATCGTGCTGGAAAAGCACGAAGACTTCCTGCGCGACTTCCGGGGAGACACGGTCCACCCCTCGACGATGATGATCCTCGATCAGATCGGCCTGCTGGAGAAATTCGAGGCGTTGCGACCGCAACACGTGGATCATCTCGGCGGAATCGTCGCCGGGCAGGAGCAGCAGCTCATCGACTTGCGCGGCCTCAAGCCCTTTCCCTATATCGCGCTCGTGCCGCAGTGGGATTTGCTCGATCTGCTCGCGCGCGAGGCGCGCAACTGGCCGACGTTCGAGTTGCGCATGCGCCACGAGGCGACCGACATCGTGCGCGCCGACGGTCGCGTGGTCGGGGTCGAGGTGAAGTGTCCCGAGGGCAGGATGACGATCGGCGCCGACCTCGTCGTCGCGTGCGACGGACGCCATTCCATCATCCGCGAATCCGCCGGCCTCGAGGCGACCGAACTCGGCGCTCCGATGGATGTGCTCTGGTTCCGCCTGCCGCGCAGGGACAGCGATCCGGCCGATACCTTCGGCACCATCGAAGCCGGCCACATGATGGTCCTGATCAACCGTCGCGACTACTGGCAGATCGCCTACCTCGTGCCCAAGGGCGGCGTCAGGGAACTGCGCATCCAGCCGATCGACGTCCTGCGCAAGGCGGTCGCCAGGCTCGTCGCGTTTCTCGCCGATCGCGTCGGGGAAATCGCTTCGTGGGACGAGGTGAAGTCGCTCGAAGTGAAAGTCGATCGTCTCGAACGCTGGCATGCTCCCGGCCTTCTGCTGATCGGGGATGCCGCGCATGCGATGTCGCCGATCGGCGGTGTCGGCATCAACCTCGCGATCCAGGACGCGGTGGCCGCAGCGAATGCGCTGACCGCGCCCTTGTTGGGCGGGGGCCCGATCGACGAAGCGATCCTCGCCGCCATCCAGCGGCGGCGGATGGCGCCGACCCGGTTGGTTCAGGCGATCCAGCTCCGGATCCAGGACCAGGTGATCTCCAGAGCGCTCGCGGATTCCGGAAAGCCGCTGCGGGTTCCCGGGTGGCTGCGCTGGCTGCTGCGCTTCCGGACCGTGCGCCATCTGCCTGCATGGCTGTTCGGCTACGGCTGGCGTCGCGAAAGCGTCCGCACTTCGGCGCGGTCGGTCTGATCTTTTCCATTGGCGCAGCGATCCGCAGCGCCTTCGTGCCTGCTGCGCTTCCGAACGCCGTTCTCATCTGCTTTGCCATGGCGTGGCAATGGACGTCCAGCCCTTGGCGAGGACTTGATCCGCGATCGATACCGGACGAGCGAACTGCGTCGACGAAGGAATCGGTACCGTTTGCGTGTATGGCGCGCGCTATGCCTGCACAGCGGGGAGCCTGGTGCTTCGCGCGCTGATCAGCACCTCCATCAGCCTTGCCAGTTCCTGCAGATCCACGGGCTTGACGAGATGACCGTCGCATCCGGCTTCCCTGGATTCGACGCGGTCGACGTCCTGTCCCCACCCGGTGACTGCAATGATCACGGCGGTGCGACCCCAGGGGCATTCCCTGATCCTGCGTGAAACTTCGTAGCCGTTCATGCGCGGCATTCCGACATCCATGAGGATGACATGCGGCCTGAATGTCTCGACGACATCGATCGCTCCGAAGCCGTCGTGGACGGCCAGCGCTTCGTCTCCCTGCAGGGTCAGGACCCGCGCCATCGAACGCGCGGCGTCCTCATTGTCGTCGACGACCAGGATCCTCCTCCCGCTGACATGCGCTGCTTCGCTCTCGCGGCGCGCAGGACGCACCGGATCGATCGCAGCAGTGGCTGTCGGAAGCCGCACCTCGAACTGACTGCCCTTGCCGCGACCTTCGCTTTCGGCGGTCACGGAGCCGCCATGCATTTCGACGAAGCCCTTGACCAGTGCAAGTCCTATCCCGAGCCCGCCGGTCGCACGTTCGTTGCTCCGATCGACCTGCGAGAACATGTCGAATACGTTGGGCAGCGCTTCGGCAGGTATCCCGATGCCCGTATCCGTGACCGTGACGACCACTTCGTCTTCGCATCGTTCCCCGGTCAGCCAGATGTGACCGCCTTGCTCGGTGTACTTGGCGCTGTTGGTCAGCAGGTTCGAGAACACCTGCGCCAGTCGCGTGAGGTCGGCATCGAGCAGCGCATCGCCAGCCGGCAAGATGACCGTCAGTTGGTGGTCCGCCGCCTCGATCGCGGGGCGTGCGGTTTCCACGGCGCTGTCGATGACATCCTTGAGCGGCACCAGCGCACGACGCAATTCCATCTTGTTCTGGCCGATGCGCGAAAGATCGAGCAGGTCGTCTACGAGACGCACCATGTGGGAGAGCTGGCGATCCATCATCGCGCGGACCTTCGCCACGGCATCGGCGTCGCCGGCAGCCAGACGCATCACCTGGAGCCCGTTGCGCAACGGTGCCAGCGGATTGCGCAGCTCGTGCGCGAGCAGCGCCAGGAATTCGTCCTTGCGACGGTCGGCAACGCGCAGGGCCTCCTCCGCCTGCCGGCGCTCGGTGATGTCGTTGGCCAGCCCGAGGATGCCCGTCATGCGGCCACGGGCATCGGCAAGCGCACCGATGCGCGCATCGATCCAGACGCGCGAACCGTCCTTGCGCCAGGCCTCGTATTCCCCGGACCATTCCATGCCGGTGGCATGCAATCGGATGTCCTCGGTCACCTGCGCTCGAGCCGGTGCCGGAATCCTGTCGGAGTAGTGCCGACCCAGGGCCTCGTCGGAGGTCCAGCCGAACAGGCGTTGGGCTCCTGCGTTCCAGTGCGTCACGATGCCTTCGAGATCGGCAACGACGATGGCGTCCCTGACGTTTGCGAGGAGCAGCGCGTCCCTCGCCAGGGCCTCCTGCGCCCGCTTCAACTCGGTGATGTCGCGCGCGATCTTCGACACGCCGATGATACGGTTTTCGTGGTCGCGGATGGGCGATATCGTCAGCGAGATGTCGAGCCGGCGCCCGGCCTTGGTCATGCGCAGGGTTTCGAAGTGTTCGATCCGCTCGCCGCGTCGGAGCTGTTGCAGGATCTTCTGCTCTTCCTCGATGAGATCCGGCGGAATGATCAGGGTGATCGACCGGCCGACCGCCTCGTCGCTCGTGTAACCGAACAGCCGCTCTGCACCGCGGTTCCACGAGCGGATGATCCCGTTGAGGTCCTTGCTGACGATGGCGTCGTCGGACGATTCGACGATCGCGGCCAGTACGATCAGGCTCTCGTCCGCGCGCTTGCGGTCGGAGATGTCGCGATAGCTCCAGACGCGTCCGACATTGCATCCTTCCAGGAACTGGATGCGCGACATCCGCTCGAAGACACGGCCATCGACGATTTCGAGAACGTCGAAGCTTTCGGGTGGCGCCGACGAATAGATGGCGTCGATGCGCGCGAGATACCGGGCCGGGTCCTTGACCTGTCGAACGCAGATTTCCGCGGGGTGCAAGACACCCGGCCCATGCAGGAGATCGTTCGACAACCCCCACATGTCCGCATACTGCCGGTTGTAATTCGTCACCCGACGCTCCCGGTCGGTGACCATGATGCCGTCGCTGGTGGCCTCGAGCGTCGCACGCATCATCGCGAGCGAACTGGCGAGTTCGACCGAGCGGCTCTCCAGCGTTTCCTTGGCCTCGAGGAGTTCCTCCTCGGCGCGCTGCCGGGCTTTCAGGATGCTGCGCGCATTCTGCAAAGCGACGGACCGCAGCTGTTCTTCCTCGCTTTCGTTGCCCGCCATCAGCCGGCTCCCAGGGCTCTGGAAGCCAGTTCGTTGCCGAGTACGCGCGCGCGGATCTTCTTGAAGGCAGTGTCGCGGCTCGTGGTCGTATCGTCGCAGAACGGCGAGAAGCCGCAATCGTCGGTGGTGCCCAGCTGCGCGACCGGGATGAAGTCGGCCGCGGTGAGGACGCGGTCGCGGATTTCCTGCGGAGTCTCGATCCGCGGATCGATCGGCGCGACGACGCCGACAAAGACGCGGTGATCGGGCTTCATGCAGTCGCGAATGATCCTGAGCACCCGCTCCGGATCCTTTTCGCCCGCAAGTGCGATGTAGAAGCTCCCGACCTTGAGTTCGAACAGGCTCGGCAGCAATTCGGCATAGTCGACGTCGCCGCTGTGGGTCGAACCGCGATCGCCGCCAGGGCAGGTGTGCACACCGATGCGTCGGCGGTCTTCGGCGGAAAACCGCGAGAGCGCGAGGTTGTTGAGATCGATGAAGCTCTGCAGCAGGCCCCCGGTGGAATCGATCTTGACCGCGAACCGTCCTTCGGTGAAGTCGATCTGGACCTTGTGCGCGCCCATGGCCAGGCAGGCGCGGACTTCGGCCTCGTGCTCGTTCAGCAGATCCTCGATGAACTGGTCGCGCGAGTATCCGGGGAGTTCTTCGGTCGGGTACATCAGGCTCAGCGCAGAGGGCGAAATGACCGCCTGTTTCACCGGCACATGGGCATATCGCAATGCCGTTTCGAGAAACCTGTCGGCACGCCGCATGTAACGAAACGGACCTGCCGTGAGCCGCGGCATGCGGCGGACATGGCCGGCAGAGAACGGGATCGTGAAGCCATCCGGTGCGCTGTTGGGCATCCCGTGAACAGGATAGGTCCAGAAATTGTGGAACTTCCTCTGCTCGCCATCGGTGATGACGGGAGAGCCTGTTGCCTCGAAACGATCGATCGTGTCCCTGATCGCATCTTCGTAGAGCGCTTCGAGCGCTGCATCGGTGCCATCGTGCGTCCTCAGTGCTTCCAGAAGCTCCGGGGTACGCGGAATGCTTCCGATCGGCTCCGTTGGAATCGCCATCATGAACCTCGACTGCAAGATGCAGGATGAACCCGCTTGAATGCCATTCCTGAACGGGAGCCGCAATGCGACATCCGCGCGCCCACGGTAACAGGAAGCAAGACAGGAAAGCGTTCATTGGACGCTCCTCATCATGCAGCCCGCATCCATATGCGATCTTCATCGCCTGCGACCCTGAAAATTTTGCATTGGCTTGCAATGATTACCCACTGCCATGAACGAAGCGTCGGACAAGAGCTGGATCCGTCGCATGGCATGGCAATTGCAGTAATCACCTCACAAGGAGATGACGGCCAGGAAGGCCAACGATCAGGAGGATCGACATCCCGGCGGTTTCAGGAGAGCCAAGGGACAAGGATGTCCTACTGAGCAGGAAGGACCTGGTGGGGTCTGACATCGGCAGCTCAAAGCCGGGCATACGGAGCGGATCACTTCCGCTCCGTTTTTTTGTCCCGGGTCATGGCGTGCAGCAAGACCCGATCCAATGCGCAAGCACGGGAACTCCGGGACCATGAGGTGCGGATCTCCCGCTCGGCGGGTTTCGACGTGTACCAAGGGATCCGGGCAACACCCCGTTCCTCCCACAGAGCTATCGCGGCATCGTTTTCAGCAGCCGCAGGCAGCGGTCGCATCCTTCCTCGATCTGGCGCATCAATGAGGAAGCCTGTTGCGATGGATGATCGGCAAATTCCGCACTGGCCGCACTGGCGGCGATCGTGACGTTGCCCAACGCGTTGCGGAACTCGTGCATCCAGTCGTCGAGCTCTGCTTGCTGCCGGGCGGATGGTTCGGGCCGACCGGACTCGGTACGGCCGGAGACGGTCGTGGGAGATGGAATGGACTTGCTCATCTCATCCTTCCCCTGATGGACCGGTTCCAGGCTGCTTTGAAGACATTGCGCTGCCCTGAGGGAATCGGTGTGAAGGATGCAGGATCGCTCGCCGGGAACGAATTCTCAAGTTGCTCATCGAGCCTGCCGCATCGTTTCCTTCGGTGAAGGCGGAAAGTTTCTCCTTCGTGGCGGACTTTTTTCAGACCGCGGAGCTTTTTTCATCTGCGCTCCCACCCGGACGGGATCGGAGAAGCCGCTTCAGGGACTCCGTCTCCCTTTGCGACCCTTCGGGGTGGACGTCGCGTCCCGATTCGGATGCTGGCACGAAGCTTGCTGCTTAATACTCGCAACGGAGTGCACAACGTGCTCCGACAGATCCACGGAAGGAGCAAAGCCATGCTGCACTACGCCATCGTCTTTTTCGTCATTGCGATCATCGCCGCAGTTCTCGGGTTCGGGGGTATCGCCGGCACCGCGGCTTGGATTGCCCAGGTGCTGTTTGTCGTTTTCCTGATCCTTGCGGTCCTGAGCTTCCTGAGAAGGCCCACGGTATAGCGGTATAGACCCAGGCGGCCCATTTACCCCGAGGGCCGCCATCGTCTACCCGGCAGCAGCTTGCTCGTCGCCGGCGGCGAGGGTTTTGCTGTGCGTCTGCGGGATGCCATCAAGTTCCACATGGTGGATGCCGGCTTCCGAGACCGCGGGGTCTGCCTCATCCTTGGCCCTTCCTGCAAGCCTCGTGTAGCTGGCACGGAATTTCGCCAGCTCTTCGGGTTCGAGATCCTCGAGATCCAGCAATGCGTTCTGCGCACCATGGGTGGCACGGATCAACTCGTCGAGCTTGATGTGAATCGCCTCGGTGTCGCGATTCTGGGAATTCTGGATCAGGAACACCATCAGGAAGGTGATGATCGTGGTCCCGGTATTGATCACCAGTTGCCAGTTGTCGCTGTACTTGAACATCGGGCCAGTCGCCGCCCAGACCGCAACCGCACCCAGTGCGAGTCCGAAGCACACTGCGCTGCCGGTAAACCGGGATACGCCCTTGGCGATCCTGCCGAACCATTTTCCGTTGGCCATGACACATCCTTTGTTGTGAACCAATCCATAGTGCGCCAATCGTCGACCATTGCGCTGCGCGACCGTACGTCTCGCCCGCCTTGGCGTTCAGCGATTCCGACTTGCGAAAATCCGTCCTTCGTCTGGCGCGTCGGAGCACTGGCGCAACGGCGATCTCTCCGCTGCGCGCCCACATAGCTCCTGCAATCTGAGGGCATCCGTTGCGGCATGGCCGAGCGCGGTATTGTCGAAAATGCACCAGGCTGTCCGGCCGGCCGCAGCGTGCGAACGCAACTGCGAGGCCAATCCTTTCAGGGCTTCATCCTCGTACCCGCTGTAGTAGATGCGTGGCGATCCATGCCAGCGCCAGTAGCGCAATGGGCCATCTCCAGCGACATGGGACGCTGCGGGACAACGTGCGGGGTCTGCGGCTACGCGAGTGATGAGGTAAAGCGGCCACAACCTGTCCGCATCGGGACCGAACCAGCTTGGATGGCGCGGCTCGCAGGCGACAGGAGCCGCAGTCCACCGACGCAGCGTCCCGAAAAACCGTTCCGCTACTCCCACATCAAACACCAGACTCGGCGGAAGCTGCACCAGCACAGCGCCCAGCTTCACGCCCAGACCGGCCACCTCGTTGCAGAAATCGGCGATGGCCTCGTCGGCACCGATCAGGCGGGCGTCATGCGTGATCGCCCTGGGCAACTTCACCGAAAAGCGGAAGTCCGGCGGCACCGTCGTCGCCCAGCGTGCGTAGGTCTTTTGAAGGTGGGGTCGATAGAAGGAAGAATTGATCTCCACCGCGGCAAAGCGCGTTGCGTACCGCGCGAGGTGGCTGCTCCCCTCCCCGAACAGGGGCGATTGCGCAGTACGCACCGACCATCCCGCGCATCCGATGCGGATCGACCCCCTGTCGGCAGCGAATGGGCCGCTTGCCGAAGCCTGGCTCTCCTTGCGGTCAGGTCGCGACATCTATCGACGAAGCGCTTGACAGTTGTCGCAGAAAAACGCCCGCCGTCGTTTGGCGCCAAGATGCGGCCGGTATTGCAGGCGGATGTCGCATCGGGGACAGATCGTCCTGGTATGCACCAGATAGTGCTTGCGAAGCACGAATGCGCGCTTCCACCGCAGGAAATCGAAACTGTATTCACGCGCCTGGGCGATGAGTTCACTCAGCTTGCGTGAGGACAGGGCGCCGACCGTGCTTTCGGGGTGCAACCGGATCCGGAACAGCACTTCGTTCTTGATGATATTGCCCACTCCCGCAAAGATGTCCTGGTCGAGCAACGCATCGCAGACCAGCGTCTTGGGCAGGGCTTGGAGCTTGCGGCGTGCGGCCATCGGATCCCATGCATCCGCCATCACATCTGCGCTCCAGTCATACGTCGCGGCCAAATCGCCATCGATGTACCGGACGGAGCATGCATAGAAGTTGATCTCGCCCTTGCTGAACCCCAGGCTCAAGCGCGCCTGCGCTTCCTTCCGTTGATTGATGAGATAACTGCCGAACAGCATGAAGTGC
>DATHOV010000517.1:0-10048 GCA_035484515.1 Lysobacteraceae bacterium | reverse complement strand
GAATCCAGTCACGGTGCCGGCCGTGTCGCCAATGCGGAAATAGCGGATCACGTCGCTCGCGAACACGCGCGTGGAGACGACAACAGCGAACACCGCCGAAACGATCGAGCCCCACAGCACCGCCAGCAGGCCGGCGCGGTTGGCATCGGCACCGCCTTCGACGGCTCCTTCTCCCGACCCGACCTTGAGCACCTCGGCGCAGGCCAGGCCTTCCGGATAGGGCAGGTCGGAATCGGTGACCAAGGCGCGTCGCAGCGGGATGGAATACATCACGCCGAGGATGCCGCCCAGCGCGCATATCGCGAAGGACATCCAGTAGGGAAACCCGTTCCACCAGCCGATCATGATCATGCCGGGCAGCACGAAGATGATCGACGACAGCGTGCCGGCCGCCGAGGCGACCGTCTGCACGATATTGTTCTCCTGGATCGTAGCGCCCTTGAAATTGCGCAGGATCGCCATCGAAATGACTGCGGCGGGGATCGACGTGGCGAAGGTCAGGCTCGCCTTGAGTCCGAAGAACACATTGGCTGCGGTGAACACCACGGTGATGACGATGCCGATCACCAAGCCTCGGAACGTGAACTCCTTGCGCGGTTCGAGGACGGTGGTGATGGCGCTGTTCGCAGAGGGATTCGGCATCGCTGGTTCCCGCACGGGTTCGGAACAGGCCCATGGCCCGCTTCAGGGTGCGACCATAGCAAATCGGCCGCGTCATGCGGCGGCAGGCACGACAGCCGCGGCGTTGCATGCCAGAATCCCGCATCCAGTCAACGGCCGCAGTGTCCCGGAGAGCGTCATGAATCCAGCCGAAGAGACCAACCTGCGCGCGGAGGTCGTCGTGCTGCGCGAAATGGTCAAGCTGCTGATCGCGCAGCTGCCAGGCGATGCCGCCGTCACCGCGGCGCTCGATGCGGTCGCCCGTCGCGTGGTCGATGCCGCGCCGCAGTTCACCCAGGAACGCGTCGCCCTGCAGCGTGCGGTGAAGCTGATCGATCCGGTGGCGATCCAGCGCAAGCC
This sequence comes from Lysobacteraceae bacterium, assembly GCA_035484515.1. Classification (GTDB taxonomy): domain Bacteria; phylum Pseudomonadota; class Gammaproteobacteria; order Xanthomonadales; family Xanthomonadaceae; genus SZAS-103. The sequence goes on along the minus strand of DATHOV010000517.1, from coordinate 9,028 downwards.
GTAGCTGCTTGCGCGAGGGACGGCGAGCGATCGTGCCGGGACGTCCGTCGCGTCACCGGTGACGTCGATCCAGGATCAAGCCGCGAACTGCAACTTCGCCAGTTCCGCGTAGAGACCGCCCTGGGCGACCAGTTGCTCGTGCGTGCCGGTCGCGACGATGCGGCCGTGGTCGAGGACGACGATGCGGTCGGCGCGCAGCACGGTCGCGAGGCGGTGGGCGATCACCAGGGTGGTGCGGCCGCGCATGAGGCGTTCGAGCGCCTGCTGGATCGCGCGTTCGCTGTGCGCGTCGAGCGCGCTGGTGGCTTCGTCGAGCAGCAGGATCGGCGCGTCCTTGAGCACCGCGCGGGCGATGGCGAGTCGCTGTTGCTGGCCACCGGACAGTCGTGTGCCTTTCTCGCCGAGGAAGCTGCGGTAGCCTTCCGGCAGCGCGCTGAGGAAGTCGTGCGACTCGGCGTTGCGCGCGGCGGCGATCACATCGTCCTCGCTGGCGTCGAGCCGGCCGTAGCGGATGTTCTCGAGCGCGTCGGCGCCGAAGATCACCGGATCCTGCGGCACCAGCGCGATGCGTTCGCGAAGCCGGGTCGGATCGAGGTCGCGCAGGTCGATGCCGTCCACGCGGATCGTCCCCGCGTCCGGGTCGTGGAAGCGCAAGAGCAACTGCAGCACCGTGCTCTTGCCGGCGCCGGACGGGCCGACCAGAGCGACGGTCTCGCCGGGCCGCACCGTCAACGAGAAATCCTCGAGCGCGGCGGTATCGGGTCGCGCGGGATAGTGGAAACGCACGTGCTCGAACGCGATCGCGCCGACCGGATGTGCGCTGCTGGCGACGGGCAACGTCTTCGGCACCGACGGTGCGGAGATCCGCGGCACTTCCGCGAGCAGTTCGTTGATCCGCGCCATGCCGCCGCCGGCGCGCTGCACGGTGGCCCAGACCTCGCTGAGCGCGCCCACCGAGCCGGCGCCGAACACCGCGTAGAACACGAACTGCATCAGCGTGCCTGCGCTCATCGCGCCGGCGATCACGTCGCGCGCGCCGATCCACAGCACGGCGGTGATCGCGCCGAACACCAGGGTGATGACCGATGCGGTCAACAATGCCTGTGTGCGCACGCGTCGGCGCGCGGCGCCGTAGGCCGTCTCGACTGCGTCCGCGAAGCGTTCGCTCTCGTGGGTTTCGCGAGCGTAGCTCTGCACGGTGTGCATCGCGCCGAGGGTTTCGCTGGCGCGCGCGTTCGCATCGGCGGTGCGGTCCTGGCTGCTGCGCGACATGCCGCGCACGCGCCGGCCGAACAGCACGATCGGCAGGATCACCAGTGGGATGCCGATCGCCGCGATACCGGCCAGGCGCGGGCTGGTCACCGCGAGCATCGCCGCCGCGCCAAGGATCGTGATGCCGCTGCGCAGGGCGATCGACATGCTCGACGCGATCACCGTGCGCAACAATTCGGTGTCGGCCGACAGGCGCGACACCAGTTCGCCGGCGCGCGTGCGCTCGAAGAACGCCATGTCCAGGCGCATCAGGCGGTCGTAGAGATCGCGGCGCAGGTCGGCGACCACGCGCTCGCCGAGCAGGCTCACGCAGTAGAAGCGTCCGGCGGTCGCGACAGCGAGCACCAGCGCGACCGCGAGCAGCAGCAGGAACCAGCGATCGACCGAACCGCTCTGCGCATGGCTGAAGCCGTTATCGACCATCAGCCGCACCGCGACCGGCAGGACCAGCGTCGAAGCCGACGACAGGGCGAGAAATCCGAGCCATCCTGTGATCAGCTTCGGGTAGTGGCGAACATACGGCCACAACGCCCGCAATGGCTGCAGTCGCGTGCGCGCGCTCCTGGGCTTTGCGGCAGGTGTCGCGGCGGCGGCTTCGCTCGCTGGCTGGTTCATCCGGTGGTTTCCATGATGCGTGCCTGTCCTCGGGTGGCGTCGCGCAGGGCGATTTGCAAGGGCGCGAGGCGATCACTCGGCAGTTCGATGTCGAAGTGCAGGCCATCCTCGGTGAAATGTTCGGCGTGCTTGTCCGCTCCGAACTGCATGATGAGCTGGTGCATGGCTCCGACATGCTCGAAGCCGCAGACGACGATCAGGCGCGCTCGATCGACCAGCGGCGTGCGCGTAGCGTTGCGCAGGCATTCGGAAGCCGCACCGCCATATGCGCGTACGAGGCCGCCGGCGCCCAGCTTGATGCCGCCGAACCAGCGTGCGACCACGAGCACGACGCGGTCGAACTGCTGCCCATCGATCGCCGCCAGGATCGGCCTGCCTGCCGTACCCGCAGGCTCGCCGTCGTCGGATGAGCGATAGACCTCGCCGATCCGGTACGCCCAGCAATTGTGCGTCGCGTCGGATTCGCGCACGGCATCGAGGAAGATCGATGCCTGCCCGGCATCGTCTATCGCTGCGGCCTGCGCGATGAACTTACTTCTCTTCACGATCGACTCGAAACGCGCCGGCGCGGCCAGCGTGGACAGGTTCATCGCGGGCAGCTCATCGCGATGCGCTCAATGCAGCAGGGGCTGCAGGTCGTCTGGAATGGCCGCGTCCGGATAGCGGACGTGGAAGCGCCGCAGGCTTTCGCGCGCGCCGCCGTCGTCGTCGGCCTTCATGCGCGCGCGGATGCGCTCGATCCATTGCATGGGCGCGAGCTTCGCGTCGTCGTCGATAGCCGACAACTCGTCCCTGGAGAGGCGAAGTACCGGACTTGCGGTTTCGGTGTCCACCCGCCTGACCCGGGATCCGGTCACGGTGATCATGTCGAGGTTCTTCGCTTTCGTCCCGTCGGTGGTGCTCGTCGTGGCATTCGGATTCGCGTAGCCGCTGGCAGCAGGCGCGGATTTCATCTCAGCCTGCGACTGCGCGGCATCCTTCTTGTCGAGCAGGCCCTGGGCCGGCGGCGTCGCAGCAGCAGCCTGGTTCTGCGCATCCTGACGCGCCGCGGTAAATGATTCTGCCTTGTCCTCGCCGCGTCCGTCCGCCGGCGGCGGAACGGGTGCTGGTGCCGCCACCGATTCCGGTTGCGATTCCTGCATCACGACAGGCGCCTGCGGGGAGGGCGGGTTGATTGCCGGCGCCGCAGGCGCCGGTGCTGGCGCGAACGGGAAAGCATTGGGCGATGGCTTGGCAACCAGCGCCCCGGAAGCTTCGGCTCGTGCTGGCATCTCCATTGGCGGTGGTGGAGGTGAGGGCGACACGCGCAGCATCCGAGGCGCTGGTGCGCTCATCGGCATTTCATTTTCAGTCACCACGGGTGGCGGTGGTGGTGAAGTCGCGATCTCCTTCGGTGCCATGACGGAATTTTCCGCAGCCGCCGGCTGGCCCGCAGGAGCGGCGGCTTCGGCTTCCGTCCTCGCCGCAGCGGCCGGGGCGTTGATCATCTTGACGGCAGCGGGTGGCGTCTCGGGCTGCAGGTTCTCGCCCGCGCCATGCATCTTCACGAAGAGACCGACCGCGAGCAGGGCGCTGGCTGCGGTGCCGATGCCGATCGAGCGGCCCCAATGCAGCTTGCGCGGCTGCGCCTGGTGCACTGCGCGACGCGCTACACCAAGGATACGCGCGTCGAGTTCCGGCGACGGCGACCCCGAGGGCAGGTTGCGCAGCATGCGGGCAAGATCGCGCTCGGCCGCGTCCAGCGGTTCGGGCGGCAGTTGTGGCGGCAGTTGCGGCGTCTGTGTCATGAGCTCAGCCTCGCTCGCAGCTTGTCCATCGCGTAGCGCAGGCGCGATTTCACGGTCTCGCGTCCGACTCCAGTAATTTGGGCAATTTCCTCCAGGCCGAGTTCCCGGTCCAGTCGAAGCAGGACGGCTTCGCGCTGTTCGGGCGGCAATTCCTCCAGCGCCAGTTGCAGGTGGCGACGCTGCTCGAACTCCGAGAGCTCGTGGTCCGGCGTGGAAGGATCGGGCTCGCGCTCGGCGCGTTCAGCGCCGTCCTCGACGAAGCTTCCCTGCCGACCCTGCGAACGCCAGTGGTCGGTCAGGCGGTTGCTGGCGATCTGGTAAAGCCAGGTCGAGAAGCGTGCCTCCGGCCGGTAGCGCTCGCGGGCCGCGATCAGCCGGCTCCAGACGTCCTGGAAGCATTCCTCTGCCAATGACTGCTGACGCAGATGCCGCACCAGGTAGCGGAACAGGCCACCACGATGGCGCGCGTACAGTGTTTCGAACGCGTCTACGTCGCCGCGGCCATAGGCCATCATCAGGGCTTCGTCCGTGGGATCGGGATCCATGCGCGACAGCCTACGCGATGAAGGGTACCTCGAAACAGTCGAGGTGCCCTGCGATCCATGGATTGATCGCCGCCTCGAAAGACCGCCCGGACGGCGCTCTTTCGATGTCGACGGGTAAGTGGCTCTGGAAGCTCGCCGCTGCCTGCCGGCGTTGCTATGCTGGGCCGACGCAGTCGACATGCCGGGGATATGCACCGAACCCACTCCATGAGCGTGACCTTTCCCGAGCCCGTCGCCGCGCTGGACTTGCCTGGAATCGGCCCGATGAGCGATCTGGGCATTGCCCTGACGCACCGCGCGCGCTCCGTCCCCGGCTTCCGCCAGCTCGCGCTTTCCTGGAGCCAGGGCGTACAGGGCGCAGAGTGGCGCAGTGGTCCGTTGTCGCCGAAGGTCGAGGCTCTGCTCGATCGCATGATCGAACAAGCCGATGGACAGGCGCGAAACAAGGGCTCCGGCCTTGCCGTGTGCTGGCGCATCGAACAGGCCGACAGCTGGCTGGCCGTGGCGATCGAGATGGATTCCGAGCAGTTGCCGCACGACTGGAGCCTGCTGCTCGATCGCGCGCACCTGTTCGGCGCCGCATTGCTCGAGCGTACCCATCTGAGCGCGCGCGTGCTGCGCCTGCAGAAGGCCGAACAATTGCAGGGCGCGCTCTACGCGATCGCCGACCTGGCCAGCGCGCAGATGGAAATGCCGAAGATGCTGCGCGGCCTGCACCAGATCGTCGCCGGTCTGATGTACGCCGAGAACTTCTTCATCGCCCTTTACGACGAAGGCAACGACAGCCTGCGATTCCTGTATTTCGCGGACGTCCTCGATCCGTTCGAGGCCGATCCGGACATGGAGATCCCGCTCGAAGCCTTGCCGAACAGCCTTACCGTCGGCCTGATCCGCCGCGGGCATGCCTTCATGGGGCCATCCGACACGGTGCGCCAACAGATGGGCATGGTGTACGACGACGAGCACGGCCCAGAAAGCTACGCATGGCTCGGCGTGCCGATGCTCGCCGACAGCAAGGTGCGCGGCGCGATCGTGGTGCAGAGCTACGACGCGCTGGTCGGTTACGACGACGACGACCGTACCCTGTTGTCCTACGTCGCCCAGCACATCCTCACCGCACTGGATCGCAAGCAGCAACAGTCCGAGCTGGAGCGCCGCGTGTTCGAGCGCACCCGCGAGCTGGCGATGGCGAACCTGGAACTGCGCTCGGAGGTCGTCGAGCGCCAGCGCGCCGAGCAGTTGCAACGCGCGCTGTACAAGATCGCCGAGCTGTCGATCGCGGCCGACACGCTCGAGCAGTTCTACGCGGCCGTCCACGAAGAAGTCGGCGGCCTGCTTTACGCGCGCAATTTCTTCATCGCCCTGTTGTCCGAGGACGGCGACGAAATCCATTTCCCGTATTCGATCGACGAACGCGATGCGCATCGCGTGCCGCGCAGGCTCTCGCGTGGCCTGACCGAATTCGTGCTGCGCACCGGCAAGCCGCTGCTGGTGGATCGCGATGCGATCAGGAAGCTCGAGAGGGCCGACGAAGTGCACAGCATCGGCACCCCGTCGGTGTGCTGGCTTGGCGTGCCGCTGATGCGCGACGAGCGTACGGTCGGCGTGATCGTGGTGCAGAGCTACACGCCGGACATCCACTACACCGAGCGCGACCAGGAACTGCTGACCTTCGTCTCCTTCCACATCGCCAGCGGTCTGCTGCGCAAGCGCGCGCAGGACAACCTGAAAGCCGCCTACGCCGAGCTCGAGCGGCGCGTCGAGGAGCGCACACGCGAGCTGGCCAACGCCAACCGCAAGCTGCGCGGCCAGATCGCCGAGCGCGAGCGCGCCGAGGAATCGCTGACCCATCAGGCCCTGCACGACGCGCTCACCGGCCTGCCGAACCGCACCCGCCTGCTCGACCGCATGCAGCGCGCGATGGCCGCTTACCAGCGCGATCCCGAGCGTGGATTCGCGGTGCTGTTCCTCGACCTCGACCGTTTCAAGGTCGTCAACGACAGCGTCGGCCATCTGGTCGGCGACGAGTTGCTCAAGCAGGCCAGCCGTCTGATCGCCGGCGCGGTGCGCCTGCCCGACACGGTGGCACGGCTGGGCGGCGACGAGTTCTCCGTGCTCGTCGAGGACATCAAGAGTTCGACCGAGGCCTGCGAGGTCGCGCAGCGGATCATCGCGGCGCTGGCGACGCCGATCATGATCGCCGGCAAGGAGCTTTTCACCTCGGCCAGCGTCGGCATCGCGATGGCCGGGTCGCAATACCGTCGTCCGGAGGAACTGCTGCGCGACGCAGACGTGGCGATGTACCGCGCGAAGAACAGGGGCCGCAGCCGCTTCGAGCTGTTCGACGAGGCGCTGCGCTTCGAGGCGCTGCGCGTGCACGACCTCGAGAGCGACCTGCGGCGGGCGATCGCGGCCGGCGACTTCATCCCGTATTTCCAGCCGATCGTGCGCCTGTCCGACCGCAGGACCATCGGTTACGAGGCGCTGTTGCGCTGGCAACACGAGGAACGTGGCGTGCTGTCGCCGATCGAGTTCCTCACCGTCGCCGAGGACAGCGGCCTGATCGAGCAGATCGACTGGCTGATGTTCGACGAAACCTGCCGGCGCTTCGATGTGGTCGCCATGGACGGCGAGTACGTCAGCATCAACGTCTCGCCACGGCATTTCCGCACGCCCGACCTTGCGCCGCGCCTGCTCGCGCTCGCGAGGCGATACGGCATCGCGCCGGGCCGGCTGCGCATCGAGCTGACCGAAGGCGCGCTGCTCGACAACTCGGTGTCTGTGCTCAATACGCTTGAGCAGTTGCGCGATGGCGGCATCTGGGCGCAGCTCGACGATTTCGGCACCGGCTATTCGGCGCTTTCCTACCTGCACCGTTTCCCGATCAAGGCGCTCAAGATCGACCGCTCCTTCGTTGCCGACCTGATCATCGCCGACGGCAAGGGCAGCGAGATGGTCGTGCGCGCGATCCTCGCCCTGGCTTCGTCGCTGGGCATCGACGCGGTGGGCGAGGGCATCGAGACCGAAGCGCAGTGCGAGCTGCTTGAAGCGCTCAGTTGCAGACTCGGCCAGGGCTTCCTGTTCGCGCATCCTTCGCCGGCGACCGCTTCCGCCCATTGAGGCCCACCGGATACCGCGACGCGATGCGTTAACCGCCGGGTTGGCGTGTTGGCTGGAACGCATTGCACATCCTTCAACCGATGTCGGCAACCGGAGATGAACCCGGGCCTTCATCGAACTCGCGTGCGGGCCGCTCGGACGCGGCACGACGACTCCAGCAATCCTCGTCGTACCGCGGCGACGGCAACTGCGAAGCGGGTGCATTGCATGGTTGGCTCCTTCGTGAACTGCTGTACTGCAAACAACGTCAAGGGTGGCGGTTCGGGGTTGACTGGACAGGAGTGCGATCGGGCTTGACAGGGTCGTCAGCCTTATATTTAACTAATAGGTAAAATGAAGAGAAGCGACGGCATCGCGATGGATCCACTCAGCGCCACGTTTTCCGCACTCGCCGATCCGACCCGCCGGGCGATCCTCGCGCGCCTCGCGCTGGGCGAGGCCACGGTCACCGATCTGGCCGCACCGTTCGACATGAGCCTGCCGGCGGTGACCAAGCACCTGAAGGTGCTCGAACGCGCGTGCCTGATCTCGCGCGGCCGCAGCGCGCAATGGCGGCCGGCGAAGCTCGAAGCGGCGCCGTTGCGCGACATAGCGGACTGGGTAGATCAATACCGCTGCATGTGGGAGGAGCGCTTCGACAGGCTGGAGGCCTACCTGCACGAATTGAAGTCGCAATCCGCCACCGAGCCGAAGCCGTTGAAGCCTGCCAAACGCACGTCATCGGTCGACAGGAAACGCAAGAGGTAAGGAGAAGCCGCATGTCCGCAAACCCTGAGCGCATCGCGTACCACGACAGCTTCACCATCGAACGCCGCATCGACGCTACGCCAGCGCAGGTGTTCGCCGCGTGGGCGACGGTTGAAGGCAAATCGCGCTGGTTCGCCGGGACGACAGGCGAATGGACCCTGGGCCTGCGCGAGTTCGATTTCCGCGTCGGCGGCGACGAACGTCTGGTCGGCACCTGGCGCAGCGGCACGGTCACGGATTTCCGCGCGCACTACCACGACATCGTTGCCGATCGCCGCATCGTGTATGCCTACGCGATGCGCTTGGACGGCAAGCTGATTTCGGTGTCGCTGGCGACGGTCGAGATCGTGCCGGATGGCGCGGGCGCGCTGCTGCGCGTCACCGAGCAGGGCGCGTACGTCGATGGCTACGACGACGCAGGATCGCGCGAACGCGGTACACGCGACTTGATCGAGAAGCTGGCTGCGTCGGTGATGGCGGCCGGTGGATCGATGTAGCCCGGATGTGAATCCGGCGCTTCTTGCCCTTGATCCCGGATTCACATCCGGGCTACGCAGCCTGCCGTCGGTCCTATAAAAAGAGACAAGACCCCACACAGCATCAGGAGAACCGCCATGAAACTCATCACCTACCTCACCTTCGACGGCCATTGCGCGGAGGCTTTCCACTTCTACGAACGCGCACTCGGCGGGACCATCCTGATGATGTCCACGTTCGCGGACTCGCCGATGTCAGCGCAGGTGTCGCCCGAGGCGCAGGGCCGTATCGTCCACGCCCGCCTTCAGGTCGGCGACCAGTTGCTGATGGGTTCGGACTGTCCGCCAGGCATGAACCTCAAGCCCGACGGCTTTTCCGTCTCGATCCAGGCGGAAAGCATCGAGGAAGCAGACCGCTGCTTCCATGCGCTCGCCGAAGGGGGCACGGTGCGCATGCCGATCCAGC
>DATHOV010000516.1:0-2379 GCA_035484515.1 Lysobacteraceae bacterium | reverse complement strand
TTTCGGCGACTGGCAGAACGCGCACGGCGGCCGCGAGTTCCGTTTCGATTTCGACGAGGGCGCGGGCGGCGGCGGTTTCAGCGATTTCTTCGAGTCGCTGTTCGGCGCTCGTGGGCGCGCGCGCCAGCCCGGTGGAGGCTTTGCGCAGCAGGCTACGGGCGGCGATCCGGGATCGTTCCCGGGACAGTCCCTGCGCGCGAAACTGCTGGTGCCGCTGGAGACCGTGTTCGCCGGCGGCAGCCACCGCATCCAGATCGACGACCGCGTGCTCGACGTGAAGATTCCCGCGGGCGTGAAGCCCGGCCAGACAATTCGCCTGGCGGGGCAGGGACAGAAGGGGCGGGGTGGCGCGGGCGACCTGATGCTGGAGATCGACTACGCGCCGCATGCGCAGTTCGAGGTCGATGGCGCGAACATTCTCTACGCGCTGCCGCTGGCGCCCTGGGAGGCCGCACTCGGCGCGACGGTGAGCGTGCCGACGCTGGGCGGTTCGGTGCAACTGAAGATTCCGGCGAACAGCGACAGCGGCAGGAAGCTGCGCCTGCGCGGACGTGGCCTGCCGGACAAGCCGTCGGCGGGCGACCAGATCGTGGAAATCGAGATCCGCACGCCGAAGGCAGAGTCCGACGAACAGAAGGACTTCTACCGGAAGATGGCGAAGCTGTTCGCGTTCGATCCGCGGGGCGAGTAGGGCGCGCGAACTGCGAACCGTGTTCGCAAGCAATTCTCTTCACCCCGATGGGAGAAGGACAGGCAAGCCGGTCCCGGGCGACACTCCCTCTACGTGCCGATCATGCCCTTGATGGCTTCCTGCAGCTCGGCCTCGGTGAAGGGCTTGGTGATGTAGGCCTTCGCGCCCTGGCGCATGCCCCAGGCCTTGTCGGTTTCCTGGTCCTTGGTGGTGACCAGGATCACCGGGACGTGCGAAGTGGTCGGCTCCTTGGAGATCTGCCGCGTCGCCTGGAAGCCGTTGAGATTGGGCATCACCACGTCCATCAGGATCAGGTCGGGGAGGTGTTTCTTGGCGGCCGCCACGCCGGCCGATCCGTCCTCGGCGGTGAACACAGTGTGGCCCATGGCCTCGACGATCCGCTTCATGCCCATCAGCTGGGACGGGGAATCATCAACGATCAGGATACGCGCCATATGAACCTCACGGGGACCGATGCGCCATTGTAGTCGTGCGCGGGGCCTTGTCCATCGGCAAATCGGGCCGCCGGTCGGCGCGACGGGCGGTGGCCTACAGCCGCACCAGAGTGCGTCCGAACGATCCGCCGGCCAGCATGGTGGGGAAGACCTGCGGCAGTTCGTCGAGCCCGATCGTGCGTGTGCAGATCGCCTCCAGGTGCGCCGGCTTCCATGGTCCGGCCAGGCGCTGCCAGACGTCGAGGCGCTGGGCGTGCGGCGGGCTGGTGGTAGCCACCCCGAGCAGCGAGACCCCGCGCAGGATCATGGGCATCACCGTGGTGGTCAGGCCATGGCCGCCGGCGAGTCCGCAGACGGCGATGTTGCCGCAGGGCATCGTCGTGCGCGTCAGACCGGCCAGCATTTCGCCACCGACGGTGTCGATGGCGCCGGCCCAGATCGCGTTTTCCAGCGGGCGCTGGCCGAGCTGCAGTTCCTTGCGCGGGAGCACCTGTTTCGCACCGAGCTTTTCGAGGAATCCGGCGTGTTCGGGCTTGCCCGAAATCGCATGCACCTCGTAGCCCGCACGCGCGAGGACGGCGATCGCCAGCATGCCCACGCCGCCGGTCGCGCCGGTGACGACGATCGGGCCCATGTCCGGCGCCTGGTGGTTGTCCTGCATGCGCAGCAGGGCGAGCCCGGCGGTGAAGCCGGCGGTGCCGAGGATCATCGCTTCGCGCAGGTCCAGCCCTGCTGGCAGCGCGACGGTATTGGCAGCCTCCAGTCGCGCGTACCCGGAATAGCCGCCGTCGCGGGTTTCCGAAAGGCCCGCGCCCACGCACAGCACCGCATCGCCGTCGCGGAAGCGCGTATCGGTCGATGCGACGACATGCCCGGCGACGTCGATGCCGCCGACCAGGGGAAACTTCCGCAGAATTTTCCCTTCGCCGGTGCCAGCGAGCGCGTCCTTGAAGTTGACCGACGAGTACGCGGTCTTGATCACCAGCTCGCCCGGCGAGAGATCGTCGAGCGCGATCTCTTCGATGCCTGCACGATGCGCGCGGTCGGCGTTGTGGATGCGGAAGGAGCGGAAGCGGGAGGGGAGGGTCATGCGTATTGTATCCCGGAAGGCAGCGAACCGACGCAAGCATAGCGTCGCGAGATGGTCTTGATCGAGTGAGTCGCTGCGCCTGCGTGATCGCAGGCATCGGGAAATCCATCTTTTCGGAGCGGCATCGACCCTCAGCTACCGAA
>DATHOV010000515.1:0-2578 GCA_035484515.1 Lysobacteraceae bacterium | reverse complement strand
GGAGACACGATGACCACGCTGTACGGGCTGGGCACATGCGACACCTGCAGGAAAGCGCGCAACTGGCTGACGCGTTTCGGCGTCGAGCACGCCTTCGTGGACTATCGCGAACAGCGCGTACCGCCTGAAACGCTGAAAGGCTGGGCGAAGCAACTCGGTGGGTGGGACAAGATGATCAACCGTGCATCGACGACATGGCGTTCGCTGCCCGAGGTGCGCAAATCGCCGCACAGCGATCCGGAATGGACACTGCTCATCAAGGAATATCCGGCGCTGGTGAAGCGGCCGGTGGTGGTGACGGACGACGGCGCGGTGAGCGTCGGTTTCACCGACAATGCTTTCAAGCAGCGTTTTGGAACCGGGAAGAAATGAGCGAAGTCGTCGCGCTGACGCAGGAGTTGATCGCGCGCAGGTCGGTCACGCCCGACGATGCCGGTTGCCAGTCGCTGATCGCGGATCGGTTGGCGCGCGCAGGCTTCCGCTGTGAGCGGCTCGATTTCGGCGAGGTCCGGAACCTTTGGGCCATGCATGGTGATGAGGGTCCCGTGCTGTGCTTCCTCGGCCATACCGATGTCGTACCCCCGGGCCCGCGAGAAGCGTGGGCAAGCGATCCGTTCGTGCCCGAGGTCCGCGACGGATTCCTCTACGGACGTGGCGCCGCGGACATGAAGAGCGGCGTGGCGGGAATGGTGTGCGCTCTCGAGGATTTCGTCGCGGCGCATCCGCGGCATCCGGGAACCGTCGCGCTGCTGCTGACCTCGGACGAGGAGGGCGATGCGATCGACGGTGTGCGGCGCGTGGCCGAACATTTCCGCACGAGCGGCCAGCGCATCGATTTCTGCGTCACCGGCGAGCCTTCCTCGATGAAACGGCTGGGCGACCTGATCCGCGTCGGTCGCCGCGGCACGCTGTCGGCGACGCTGACCGTGCGCGGTGTGCAGGGCCACGTCGCGTATCCCGAGCGCGCGCGCAATCCGATCCATCAGGTCGCTCCGGCGCTGGCCGAATTTGCGGCGCGGCGCTGGGACGAGGGTTATGCACTTGACACGGCGCATCCGTTCCCGTCGAGCAGCCTGCAGATCTCCAATATCCATTCGGGCACCGGTGCGAACAACGTGATTCCCGGAACCTGCGAGGTGGTGTTCAACCTGCGCTACAACCCGAACTGGGACGCGGCCGGACTCGAACGCGAAGTGCAGACGATCCTCGATCGCCATGGACTCGACTACGCGATCGCATGGCACCGCGGCGGCGAGCCGTTCCTGACGCGCGAGGGCAGGCTGCGCACGGTCGTGCGCGAGGTGCTGCGCGAGCGCTGCGGCGTCGTGCCCGAGGAAAGCACCGGTGGCGGGACTTCCGATGCGCGCTTCATCGCGCCGCTGGGCGCCGAGGTGATCGAGTTCGGCCCGATCAACGCGACCATCCACAAGGTCGACGAGCGCGTGGCGATCGAGGAACTCGAACGCCTGCCGGCGATCTTCCGGGAGTTCGCGGAGAGGCTGTTGTTCGGGAGCTGAATGCTGCGCCGCTGCGTGGCGTTCGACCCTGATCGAACCGATGCGCCGGAAATCGTCGTTCGATCGTCCGCTAATGCGCGGGCCTGAGCTGCAGCGTGTATTTCGTCGGGCCGGGCAGGAAGGGCGTCGGTTCGCCGTGGACCCAGGCCTCGTGTCCCGCGCCCCAGAACGGCGACAGCGGGTTGCCGCTTTGTCCGCCAGGCATCTCGATGATGCCGTCGGCTTCGTGGCCGGGCGAGACGACCATGCGTTCGGACGCGCCGAAATCGGGTGAGGCCACGCGCGGCATGTAGGCGTCGCCGGGCAATTCGTCGGCCGGCATGCACAGCCAGTGATCGAGCAGCGGCAGGGCGCGTGCGAGCGGATGGCAGATCGCGGCGACGTTGCGCTCGCCCCAGCGGCGCTGGGCGAGCGGACCGTGCTTGGCGAGGTCGTCGTGGACCTGCTTCGCGGCATCCTCGAACAGCGCATCCCAGGAGGCGAATCGCGGCGAGAGCAGGTTCGGCGGACGCTGCGTCGCCATGGGCCAGGCGACGCCTTCGAGCTGCGGCAGGTCCGGCATCATGAAGTCCTTGCCGAGCGCGGCTTCGGCCGGCGCGAGCAGGCCATCGCGGATGCGCGAGAGCACGCTGATCCGCCAGGCGCGCACGATGCGGTAACTGACCGACGAAGGGTCGGCGCGGCCGTCCCAGTGCGCGGCGGCGTCGGCGAGTTCGCGCAGCATGGGCGTCTTCGCGCGCGCGGACTCGTCGCGCAGCAACCCCCACCAGCGCTGCAGGAACAGCGCGCGGTCGTCGAGCTGGATCGCGAGCAGGTCCTTTTCGGCGAACCGGTTCTTCGCGAACAGGTCGTCGCGGATCTGCTTCGCACGCGCGCCATTGGCGTAGCCGGAATCGCCGATGATCGCGAGGTCCGCGCCATCGGTGACGCGGTTGTTGGCGCTCCAGAGGCGGTTCGATGGCGGATCGAGGATCGCGGGATTGCGGTCCAGCCAATGCGTTTCGAGTTCGATCGTCGGACACCAGGGTGGAGCAGCGACTTGGGTCTCGGCGTGGACTTTC
>DATHOV010000514.1:0-4504 GCA_035484515.1 Lysobacteraceae bacterium | reverse complement strand
CTCGCCGATCTCGAAACCGCGGTTGCCGGTCCGAAGTTCCCGGGGCGCAAGTTCGACAGCTCGTGCTTCAGCGGCGAATACGTGACCGGCATCGAGCCGGGGTATTTCGAACGGCTGAAGCAGTTGCGGTCTGATGAGGCGAAGAAGAAGCGCAGAGTCGCTTCGTGACGATTCCCGCGCAAACCAGGGCCTCCATTGCCGTCATTCCCGCTTTCGCGGGAATGACGAGCTGAGAAACGATCGGGAACGCCGTTGTTCGAGGTCGCTCTAAGTTGCATCGAAGCAGCGATCCCTGACGAAAAGCTCGCCCGATCGTTCGCCGCGGCAAAAGCCTTCGCGTGCGGTGAATTGGTCGCCGCAGCCGCTGCGCCACCACCCGAACCCATCAGCCCACCCGGCCGCCCCGAACGCCCGCATCTCGTCCACCCACGCGATGTCGCCCATCGCGGCCTCGGCTCGCCCGAAGGCCGCGCCGCCTTCGTCCACGCCATCGCGCACATCGAATTCAACGCGATCAACCTCGCCTGGGACGCGGTCTATCGCTTCCGAGGCATGCCGCGCGAGTTCTACGCGGACTGGGTGGGCGTCGCGTCCGACGAGGCGCGGCATTTCGCGATGCTGCGTGAGCGGCTGCGCGAACTTGGCCACGACTACGGCGACTTCGACGCGCACAACGGCCTCTGGGAAATGGCCGAGAAGACCGCCCATTCGTGCCGCGAGCGGATGGCCCTGGTGCCGCGCGTGCTCGAAGCGCGCGGGCTGGACGTCACTCCGGGCATGATCGTGCGCCTTCGCGATGTCGGCGACGAAGCGACCGCGGCAATCCTCGAAGTCATCCTGCGCGAGGAAGTCGCGCACGTCGCTGCCGGCTCGCGCTGGTTCCGCTGGTGCTGCGAACGCGATGGCGTCGATGCCGATGCCGAGTTCCGGCGACTGCTGGCCCTGCATGCGCGAGGTTCGGTGCGCGGTCCGTTCAATCTCGACGCGCGCCGGGCGGCAGGGTTCAGTGCCGCAGAGCTCGAGTCGCTGTCGGCGTCGCCGCCGGGGGGCGCATGAAATCCGCGATCGCCTGTGCGTAGAGCGGGCTGTCGGACAGGTCGTTGTGGCCGGCATGCGGGATCACGACGACAATGGGTTTCGGATGCAGGTGTGCGATCAGCGCATCGGAATTGGCGCGCGGGATGACTTCGTCGTCCGCGCCCAGCAGCACGAGCGCCGGCTCCTCGATCGCATCCGCATTGCGCCAGGACTCGTAACGGTCCTTCATCAGCAGCGATACCGGGAAGATGCCGTAACGGGCGCGTGCGATCTCGAGGATGCTGTCGTACGGCGTGACGAGCACGAGGCGTTCGACGGGCCGATGCGCGGCGACGAAGGTCGCGATGCCGGTGCCGAGGCTGCGGCCGATCAGCGACACGTGCGCGTGGCGCGCATGCACGAAGTCGTGGACCGCCAGTTCGTCCGCCTCGATGGCGGCTTCCGACGGCTTGCCCGGATTCGGTCCGTAGCCGCGGTAGGGAACGAGGTAGACGCTTCGGTCCGGCAGGGTCGCACGGAAGAAATCGGCATCGCGCTCGACTGCTTCGCCGTTGCCGCCGTAATAGATCACGGCGTCGGGTTGCCCCGGATCGACGACCCAGCCGTGGAGCACGCCCGAAGGCGCGGGGATCGTGATGGCGGTGGCGTCCGGTTCGAACGACAGCGGCTGCGGGTGATACAGGACCGCATCCTGCATCGCGTAGAGCAAAACGCCCAGGGACACGTAGGCCAGCGCGCTCGCGACGATGAGGCCGAGGAAGATGCGCTTCAGCGACATCGTCGGGTTGACTCGCTCAGATCGTCGCCAGCGCGATGCCATCCGCATCCACGCGCAAAACCGAGCCCTGCTCGTACCAGTCGCCCAGCACGATGCGTCGGCGCGGTATCGCGCCGGTCACGAACTGGTGGATCGCGGGACGATGGGTGTGGCCGTGGATCATCGTGGCGACTCCGTAGCGCGCGAACGTGGCCTCCACGGTGGTCTGGCTGACATCGGTGATGTCCTCTTTGCCGGCGTCGCTGTCGACAGCCTGCGGCCGGACTGCGCGCTGGTGCTCGATGCTCGCGGCACGCGCGCGTTGCGCGAGCGCGATGCGCACTGGCAGCGGTTGCGCGAGCATGCCTTGCTGCCATGCCGGATCACGCGCCTGGCGGCGGAACGCCTGGTAGGCGACGTCGTCGGTGCACAGCGCATCGCCGTGCATCAGCAGCGTAGGCTGGCCGTACAGATCGAGCACGGCCGAATCGGGCAGGATGCGCATCCCGCAACGCGCGGCGTAGGCGTCGCGGATCAGGAAGTCGCGGTTGCCGCGCATGAAGAACACCGGCACGCCGGAACTTGCCAGCGCGGACAGGCCATCGGCCACCTCGGTGGCGACCGCCTGCGGGTCGTCGTCGCCGACCCAGTATTCGAACAGGTCGCCGAGGATGTACAGCGCATCGGCCTGCGCCGCCTCTTCGACGAGGAATCGC
The DNA here is from genome assembly GCA_035484515.1 of Lysobacteraceae bacterium. Lineage (GTDB taxonomy): Bacteria > Pseudomonadota > Gammaproteobacteria > Xanthomonadales > Xanthomonadaceae > SZAS-103. The sequence goes on along the minus strand of DATHOV010000514.1, from coordinate 1,993 downwards.
CGGAACAGCGCGACGATCTCCGGGCGCGAGGCGTCGAGGTGAAGGTCGGATACGAAAAGCGTGGTCACGCCCGGAACGCCTTGATCGAACTGCTCACTGTGCGGTCGAGGCAGTCGCAGGCGGCAGGATCTCGACGCGTTGGATCACCACTGGCGTCACCGGCACGTCGGAGCTGAACTTGCCCTGCGCCTGCGTCTTGACGAGGCGGATCTTGTCGACCACGTCCATGCCGCTGACGACCTTGCCGAATACAGCATAGCCTGCGGTGGTGGCGTTGGCGTCCGACACGTAGTCGAAGCGCGGGTTGTCCACCAGGTTGATGAAGAACTCCGAGGTCGCCGAGCCAGGCACCAGCGCGCGCGCGGCGGTGACGGTGCCGCGCTGGTTGGACAGGCCGTTGTTGGCTTCGTCGGGGATCGGCGGATGGGTGGGTTTCTTCTGCAGGTCCACCGTGTAGGCGCCGCCCTGGATCAACAGGTCGTCGATCACGCGATGGAAGATCGTGCCGTTGTAGAAGCCTTCGCGCGCGTAGCCGAGGAAGTTCTCGACGGTCTTGGGCGCCTTGTCCGGATACAGCTCGATCACGATGTCGCCCATGCTGGTGTGCAGGTCGACGCGTGGGCCGGCCTGCGCCGCGGCGGCGTTGTCCGATGGACTGGCGATGCTGGAGTCGTTCGGCGCGGCCACCTGTGCGGATGCCGCGCCGGTCGCGCCAGTGCCAGTCTCTTGCTGATTGCACGCCGAGAGCGAAATGGCGAGCAGCAACGACCGCAGCGGGACGATGAGGGCGGGAACGCGACGGTGCATCGAACACTCCGGATAGTACAAGACCGTCATTGTAGCGGAGCCATCGGGAGGATTCGTGCGGTTTCCGGCGACGTGGCTGGTAAAATCGACCCTGATCCTCGATGGCCTACGAAATGACCTGCCGAACCCGCTTCGCTCCCAGCCCCACCGGATACCTGCACATCGGTGGCGCGCGCACCGCGCTTTACTGCTGGCTGGAGGCGCGCCATCGCGACGGCGCCTTCATCCTGCGCATCGAGGACACCGACCGCGAACGCTCCACCGACGCCGCCGTGCAGGCCATCCTCGACGGCATGGCGTGGCTCGGCCTGGACCATGACGAGGGGCCGATCTTCCAGACCGCGCGCATGGAACGTTACCGCGATGTTGCGCTGCAATTGATCGAGGCAGGCAAGGCCTACTACGCGTACGAGACCAGGGAAGAAATCGATGCGATGCGCGCTGCGGCGATGGCGAAGAACGAGAAGCCGCGCTACGACGGTCGCGCGCGCGATCTGAAGCTGCCGTACCGCGACGATCCCAACCGCGTCGTGCGTTTCCGCAATCCGCAGGAAGGCTCGGTCGTGTTCGAGGACAAGGTGAAGGGCCGCATCGAATGGGCGAACGCCGAGCTGGACGACTTCGTGCTGATCCGCTCGGATGGCTTTCCGACCTACAACTTCGCGGTGGTCGTCGACGATATCGACATGGCCATCACCGAGGTGATCCGCGGCGACGACCATGTCAACAACACGCCGCGCCAGATCAACGTGTACGCGGCGCTCGGCGCACCGGCGCCGGTGTTCGCGCACCTGCCGATGATCCTCGGCTCCGACGGCCAGAAGCTGAGCAAGCGCCACGGCGCGGTCGGGGTGATGCAATACCGCGACGACGGCTACCTGCCGCACGCGGTGCTCAACTACCTCGTGCGCCTGGGCTGGTCGCACGGCGACCAGGAGATCTTCAGCATCGAGGAAATGATCCGCCTGTTCGACATCGTCGACGTCAACAAATCCGCCTCCGCATTCAATGTCGGCAAGCTGGCGTGGCTCAACCAGCAGCACTTGATGCACACGCCGCCCGCGCGTATCGCGCAGGCGCTGCGCTGGCAGTTGGAGCGCGACGGAATCCAGGCGGCGGACGAGCGCGAGCTCGAGCAGATCGTCGTGTCGCAGCGCGAGCGGGCCAAGACGCTGCGCGAGATGGC
>DATHOV010000513.1:0-3741 GCA_035484515.1 Lysobacteraceae bacterium | reverse complement strand
GCCGCACGCGCGCCGGCGTGCTGGGCGCGAACGACGGCATCCTGTCGATTTCGGGATTGATGCTCGGCATCGCGGCGACACACGCGGGCCGGCCGGAGCTGCTCGTCGCCGGCATCGCCGGGCTGGTCGCCGGCGCGTTGTCGATGGGCACAGGCGAATACGTATCGGTCAGCTCGCAGGCGGACATCGAGCACGCCGACCTCGAGATCGAGCGCGAGGCGCTCGCGAGCGATTTCGCCGGCGAGAGCGAGGAATTGCGCGAGATCTACGTGCGGCGTGGACTCGACCCCGAGCTGGCCGCGCAGGTCGCGCACCAGCTCATGCAGCACGATGCGCTCGGTGCGCATGCGCGCGACGAGATCGGCATCACCGACGCACTGTCGGCCCGCCCGCTGCAGGCTGCGGCGGCGTCCATGATCAGCTTCGCCATCGGTGGCCTCGTGCCCTTCCTCGCCGCCTGGTTCGCGCCTCAGACGGAGACGGTCGTGGCGATCGCCATCGTTTCGCTCATCTCGCTGGCCGCTCTGGGCGCGACCGCCGCACGCGCGGGTGGTGCGCATGTATTGCGCGGAGCCGCGCGCATCCTGGTCTGGGGCGCGGCGACGATGGCCGTGACCAGCGCGATCGGCAGCCTGATCCACGCGGGCATCTGAGTCCCTGCGCCGCGGTTACCAAAACCTGCGCCAGTCATCCAGCAACCGATGGAACCACGCCGTCACCCGTGCATGCCGGTCGGCATCGGCATCGCGCGGCAACGGCGATGACGCGCCGAAATGCGCGTTCAAGGCGGCCACGAGCGATGCGTTCCATTCGGGGTGGAACTGGATGCCGATCCGATTCCCTCCCTGGAACATCTGCACCGCGCATGCGGCGCTGCGTGCGAGCGGCGTGCAGCCGGGCGGCAGCGAGAAGGCGTCCTCGTGCCACTGCAACGCATCGAGTTCGGAGCCGTCGGCGAACGCGATCCGCGTCCATCCGGTTTCAATCCGGTCGAGCCGATGCATCCGCCCACCCAGCGCATCGGCCAGCAACTGCGATCCGAGGCAGATGCCGAGCACGGCTGCGCCCTGCGCAAGCTGATCCCGCAACCAGAGCTTTTCGCGCTGCAGCCAGTCCGGCGCGCCATCGACGGAATGCGGCCCGCCCAGCAGCACGCAGGGTCGATCCGATGCCTGCGGCAATTCATCCAGATCGGCGCGGAACAGTTCCATCGCGACGCCGCGGCGTGTCGTCCACACGCCGAGTTCGCCGACTGTTTCGGCCGGATGATGCTGCACGACGATCAGGGATTGCGTCATCGATGCCTCCGGCTTCGCGACGGACAGGATAAATGTCCTCCGGCCTCATGTGGTGAGCGCCGCAAAGGCGCCATGAAAGCGGTGACCACCTGGGAGCGGTCAGCTTGTTCTTCTCCCGCTGGCAGTGCCGTAGGTTTGACTCGCGGGAATGACCGCATTCGTCCGCTCCGGTATCGAGTACGGTTCGAGCCCGTTCATGGCAGACCGGCAACCGGCCAGGAAACGCCATGTCCTGATTTGTCCGGTATCGGTTCGTCACCGGTCTTTCGAGCGCATGCGAGCGCTGCCTACGATGGCTTGCGGAAACGGACATGGAGATTCGTGTCGGCTTCCGAGATGGCGCACCCCGTAGCTGACGCTCGCGAGTCGTTCCGTGTCGGATGTGTCGGAACACATGCTGCGAGCCAAGGTTCCGGGGAGCGTTTGCAGACACCGACGATGCCTGATGCGAGACCGCAACGGTCCACCAGCCTCGATCTTTCCGGAGGAATACCCATGACGCCGCGCCTGTTCCGTTCGTCCGCTTTCCTTGCCACCCTCGCCGTTCTCGCATTCGCCCAGCCATCGCTGGCCGAACCGAGCGGCCATCGCATGACCCGCGTGGGCGCGGGTTCCGGTACGCCCCTCACGAACCTGCCTGATCCCAGAATGTCCCTTCACAATCAGACCACGCCCCCAGCCGACATCTACGGCCTGCAGGCTTCCTTCACCCAGGTCAATCCGACCGAAGGCCCGAATGCCGACGGCACCGACCTGTGGCCGTGCTTCGGCTACGGCACCAAGGGCACCAACCCGGATTGCCCGACGATCGGCAATCCCGCGATCCCGTTCCGCATCGGCGGCATCGTCGCCGGCAATCCGCAATACGTGTGGATGCTCGCGAACAACACCGGCTACGGCTACCACAACGACTTCGGCAACGGCAACGGCTGCGATGCGTACGTCAACGGCACCACCGGCCCATCCGGTGCGGCCTACAAGCCCTGTGGCCAGATCGCGACCTGGTACGAGGACAACACCAACGATTCCACCGACGACCTGCTGCAGCGGATCGTGGTCCGCCAGGGCGATCGCGTCATCTACGACTCGGGCATGGTGGACTACGGTCCCGCAGGTCCGTCCGTGAACTATCCGGTCGATGTGATCCTCAATACCGATGCGAACTTCGGCTACTGGCCCGGCTCGACCCTGGGCCCGAACAACGGCAACTGTTCGGCCAACCTCGGATACCCGCTGTCGGCGCCGGCGAATCCGGGCGCGGTGTATGTCGTGGCGGCGGACCGGACCTGTGCGCGGCCTGCAACCGGGAAAGCGACGGTCACCACATCGACGATCCTCGCCACACCGTACTACCACAAGGCCACCGGCGGAGCCTGCAGCGGTGGCGCCAGTACCTGCTACACGGTGGATTGGAAGAGGAATTACGAGATCCACCAGGATTTCGACTTGTTCCTGGAGTGAGGCACGGCAATCCTGTGGCTAGTCGCTTCTTGAGCCCCTCTCCCTTCGGGGCGAAGAGGAGCGATTGCGAACCAAAGGTTCGCGCGACGATGAGCGCCCTCGCGCCATGCGCGAGGGCCGGGGTGCGGGTTGGGGAGAGGGTTCGGGTGCATTTGGAGCACCGCGTTCGTACCGAACCCTCTTCCGGTGCTCCGCACCACCTTCTCCCGGAGGGAGAAGGACAGCAAGCCGACTAAAGGTGATCACGCGACACAGATATCCTTTTTTGTCCGCTTCGCGACCGCCTCGTGTCTTCTTCCGTCCCCCCACGCGGCGTAGCATCAAGCATCCATCCCCATGCCCATCCCGAGGAAACCCCCGGACATGCCTCATTCCGCCACCGCCCTGATCGTCGTCGACGCCCAGGAATCCTTCCGCCATCGCCCGTACTGGAGCGATGCCGACGTACCCGCGTTCCTGCGCCACATGCAGGCCCTCATCGACGGCGCCAGGGCGCGCTGGATGCCCGTCCTGCAGATCTTCCACGTCGATGGCGACGACGCGTTCTCGCTCGCGTCCGGCCATGTGCGAACGCTGGACGGCCTGTCGATCGATCCGACCGCGGTCTTCCACAAGCACAGCCACAGCGCGCTGGTCGGCAGCGGGCTGGACGTCTGGCTGGTGCAGCACGGCATCCGCCGGATCATCGTGTCCGGCATCCGCACCGAACAATGCTGCGAGACGACGACGCGCCACGCAGCCGACATCGGCTACGACGTCGACTACGTCACCGATGCCACCCTGACCTTCGCGATGACCGACCGCGATGGCCGCGTGTGGAGTCCCGCCGAAATCAGGGCACGCACCGAACTCGTGCTGGACGGCCGCTTCGCGCGCATCGCGACCGTCGAGCAGGCGCTGGAAGGTTCTCCGGCGAGAATGGCCGCATGACCCGGGAGGCGGTGCCGCGCAGCATTCCGGTCTACGTGGTACTGCCGCCACG
>DATHOV010000512.1:0-2105 GCA_035484515.1 Lysobacteraceae bacterium | reverse complement strand
ACGAGCTGCGCGAGGTCGAACTCGTCCAGCGAACGCCCGGCATTGGGTCCGGCGAGGATGCGGCCGGTCAGCGCGCCACTGTCATGATCCAGTGTCATGTCGAGATAGGGCGAGCGGACCTGCGAACTCTGCCCCGAGGAGCGCCGCGAGCCGAGACCGGAAAATATCCCGCCGATATTGCCGAAGCCCGTCGATTGCAGCGGCGACCAGCCGAGCAGCCCTGCCCCGAACAGCCCGATCGGAATGGCGACCGCGAGCTCGCCCTTCGCACCGGTGAAGGCCGCCACCGCCAGCGCCAACACGCCGCCCGTGATCCGGAGGGCGCGCGCGAGCACGGCCGGATTGGCCGCGCGGAACATCTGCAGCAGCAAATACAGCACCAGGACGGCGACGGCGCCCGCGATCAGGGTCGGCATGGCCTCAATATAATGGAGGCGCGCTCAAAAGGCAGGGATCACTTCATCTGCCCGAGCAATTTGGCTGCCCCGCTTTCGCGCGACGACAGCCGCTTCAGCGCTTCGCGTCCACCGGCGGCGTAGGCCGCGGCTGCCCGCAACAGCTCGCGCAGTTGCGCGGCAGCGCCCGGATCGAATTTGCACCACGCGCCCCCGGTCAGGCGTGCGATCTCGCGGAACGCCTGCTCGGCGTTGGCATCATGTCCCTCCTGGAACATGAAGGCGGGCACCTTGAGCATGCCGAGCTCGCCCGCCCTGGCGCAGAGTTCGTCGACATTCTCTTCCATGGCATCGCCGACGAACACGATCGCGCGCACGCCGGATGACGTCGCCTCGCGGCGAGCTTCCGTCAGTACCTTGCCGATCTGTGTATTGCCGCCGCGGCAATCGATCTTGCCCATCAGCCTGGCGAGCTGGGCGCTGTCGGAAATCCACGCGCTCGCGCGGCATTCGTTGAAGCCGCGATAGTAGACCAGCCGGATATCGAGACTGCCGAGCGAAGCAGCCTCGCGGAACATGTCGGCCTGCAGCGCGCAGGCCATGTCCCAGGTCGGCTGGCGGCTCATCGTGGCATCGAGCGCGAAGATCAACCGGCCGCGCCCGCCTTGCGCATGCGGCGACATCGCGCGCGCTTTGGCGACGAAGGCGGCGATGTCGTCGGATGTCGACGGCTTGCTTTCGGGCAGCGACTTCGACTTCGCTGCATCCTTCGAAGCAGCGACCTCGGCAGAAGCGGGTTTTATGGGTTCGCGGGACATCGGCGTTCGTCAACACCTGGCACGCCGACGATAACGACGCCTAATGCGTCAGGGCCTTCTTCTGCCCCGCGTCCTTACCGGTCGGCACGTAAACCGGAACAGGTCCGGGATCGACGATGGCGTTCTGCGTCTTCACTTCGACCGGCGCAACATCGGAGTTGTCGGTGGTGTCGAGAAACTTGTCCAGCATGCCCTGAATCGAAGTCTTGGCTTCCTCCGATCCGGTGTCGCGCATGTCGTTGTGCTGGAACCCCGTGTTGACGACGGTGATGCCGTCCTTCTCGCATTCCTCCGCACTCGGAATGACGCCGGGGTCTGTCTTGAACTGCGGGTCCTTGGAACGGAACGAGAGAATCTTGAATTTGCCTCCGGTGATGAAGGGCACACGCAGATTGTCCAGTGTGACGACCTTCTTGACCACCTCGGGATATTGCTTGGCGAAATACATGGTGATGTCGCCGCCCATGGAATGTCCGACCACGGTGAGATGATCGTAGTCCGCGTTGGGCTCGACGTCGCGCATTTGCTGGACGGCGAACTTGATGTTGGCGACACCGCGCTGGATCTGCGTCAGGCGGCCGACAAAGATCTCGCCGACCTTGGTCACCATCGGCGCATCGGTCGGCAGATCATGCTGAATGCTGATCACGATATAACCGCGCGCGGCCATCAGGTTTGCGAGGAAGGAATATTCGGTGTTCTTGACCGTGTTGCCGTGATTGAAGATCGCGACCGGCAGCTTCAGCATGCCGGCGTCAGCCTGCATCTCCCTGTCGCGGCGAACGGCGATATCGACCGCGACCGGACGGTTGTCGCGCTCGGGATCATTGAACGTGATCGATTGATGATGGATTGCCCACTTGCTGGCCGTGAAATACCCCACGACCATCAG
>DATHOV010000511.1:0-3845 GCA_035484515.1 Lysobacteraceae bacterium | reverse complement strand
ACTCAATCGCGATCGGCGGCAGTTGCGGATCGACGCCGCGCTCGAAGCGATGGCCGGCGTCGGTGTGCATGCCGAGCTTGCGGCTGCGGCCCACGATCGCCGAAGGAATCCAGTGCGCGGCTTCGAGGAACACGTTGCGGGTGGTTTCGGTGACGCGCGTGTCGTAGCCGCCCATGATGCCGCCCAGCGCGACGGCGCGGGACGCTTTTCCGGCCGGGCTGTCGGTGACCACGAGGAAGTCGTCGTCCAGCGTCACGGTGCGGCCGTCGAGCAGCTTCACTTCCTCGCCCGCGCGCGCATGACGCACGACGATCGGACCGTGCAGGGTGTCCTTGTCGAAGGCATGCATCGGCTGGCCGAGTTCCAGCATCACGTACTGGGTGACGTCGACCAGCAGGCTGATCGGTCGCACGCCGCTGCGCCGCAGCCGGTTCGCCATCCAATGCGGTGTGGCGGCATTTGCGTCGACTCCATCGATGGCTCGGCCGGCAAAGCGCGGAACCTTCGCACCCGCGTCGAGACCCACGACAAGCGCCGCATCGCTTTGCGACGGCACCGGATCGGCCCGCAGCGCAGCGACTTCTCCACCGAACGCGGCAGCGACGTCGTAGGCGATCCCGCGCACCGAGAAGCAGTCCGCGCGGTTCGGCGTGAGCTTGAGCTCGATCGTCGCGTCGGGCAGCCCGAGATACTGCGCCAGCGCGGCGCCGACGGGCGCATCGGACGGCAGCTCGAGCAGGCCCGACGCATCCGGATCGATGCCCAGTTCCTTCGCCGAGCAGAGCATGCCGAAGCTCTCGACACCGCGCAGCTTCGCCGGCTTGATCTGCATACCGTCAGGCAAGGTCGCGCCGACGTTCGCCAGCGGGGCAAGCAGTCCCGGCCGCGCATTCGGCGCGCCACAGACGATCTGCACCAGCTCGCCCTTGCCGGCATCGACGCTGCACACCTGCAGGCGATCGGCTTCGGGATGCTTCGTGCAGGAGACGATCTTCGCCACGACCACGCCTTCGAGCGGGCCACCGATCGCCTCGACGTTCTCGACTTCCAGGCCGATCGCGCTCAGTCGTTCGACCAGCGCCTCGTGGGTGGCGCCGACGGCAACAGTATCGCGGAGCCAGTTTTCGCTGAATTTCATGGTGAGCCCGTGAATCGTGAATGGTGAATCGTGAATGGTGAAACCCGGAACAGCGAAGCGTGGAGCTCTGGCTCCTTCGATTCACGAATCACGATTCACCATTCACGGCTCCTACGCGAACTGCTCCAGAAACCGCAGGTCGTTCTCGAAGAACCCGCGGAGGTCGTCCACGCCGTAGCGCAGCATCGCGAAGCGCTCGACGCCGAGGCCGAAGGCGAAGCCGGTGTATCGCTCGGAGTCGATGCCGCAGTTGCGCAACACGTTCGGATGCACCATGCCCGAGCCCAGTACTTCGAGCCACGCGGTGCTTCCATCGGCGCGCGCCCAGCCGATGTCGACCTCGGCCGACGGTTCGGTGAACGGGAAATAGCTCGGCCGGAAGCGCATCGGCAGGTCGCGCTCGAAGAACGCGTTGACGAACTCCGAAAGCGTGCCCTTGAGGTCGGCGAAACTCGAGGTTTCGTCGACCAGCAGGCCTTCGACCTGGTGGAACATCGGCGAGTGGGTCTGGTCCGAATCGCTGCGATAGACCTTGCCCGGCGCGATCAGGCGGATCGGCGGCGTGCGGCCCACCATGCCGCGGATCTGCACCGGCGAGGTGTGCGTGCGCAGCAGGCGACCGTCGGGAAAATAGAAGGTGTCGTGCATCGCGCGCGCCGGGTGGTGCGGCGGGAAATTCAGCGCCTCGAAGTTGTGCCAGTCGTCCTCGATCTCCGGGCCTTCGGCGACCTCGTAGCCCAGGCGCGAGAAGATCCCGACGATACGCTCGAGCGCGCGCGTGACCGGATGCAGGCTGCCGCGTCCGCCGCGGCGTCCCGGCAGGGTGATGTCGATACGTTCGGACGCGAGCCGCGCCTGCAATGCGGCTTCGTCGAGTTGCGCACGCCGCGTCGCGATCGCTTCGGCGATCGATTCCTTCGCGCGATTGATCGACTCGCCGGCTGCCTTGCGCTGATCGGCCGGCATAGCGCCGAGCGACTTCAGCAGCGCGGTGACGCTGCCCTGCTTGCCGAGCAGATGCACGCGCAGGGATTCGAGCGCATCGTGCGCGTCGGCCGCGGCGATGTCCGAAACCGCCTTGTTCGTGATTGCCTCGATCTCGCCCATCGATTGTCGTCCGGAGATTGACGCTGTCGCTCGTCATCCCGGCGCAAGCCGGGATGACGTCCCGAAAACGAAAACGGGGAAGGACTCTCGCCCTCCCCCGCCTGGTGCTTCGCGTTTGGCTCAATTTGAAAGTCGGCCATGGATGGCCGGACTCTCTTTACGCGGATGAACCCGCATACAAATCTACGCCGCGAGGGCTTGCTTCGCTTGTTCGGCCAGCTTTCCAAACGCCGCGATGTCGTGCACCGCGATGTCGGCCAGGACCTTGCGGTCCAGGGTAATCTCGGCCTTCTTCAGCCCGTTCATGAAACGGCTGTAGCTCAGGCCGAACTGGCGCGCGCCTGCGTTGATGCGGACGATCCACAGCGCGCGGAACTGGCGCTTGCGCTGCTTGCGGCCGATGTAGGCGTACTGCGCGGCCTTGGTGACGGCCTGCTTGGCGACGCGGAAGACCTTGCGACGGGCATTGAAGTAGCCCTTCGCGAGCTTGATGATTTTCTTGTGACGGCGGCGCGCCGTCACACCACGTTTGACTCGTGCCATTGTTCAGCCCTCCTCAGAGATAGGGAAGCATGCGGTCCAGACGGCCCGCGTCTTCGGCGCGCACATGCATCGTGCCGCGAAGACCACGCTTCCGCTTGGTCGCTTTCTTCGTGAGGATATGGCTGCGGTTGGCGTGACCGCACTTGTACTTGCCCGACGCGGTCTTGCGAAAACGCTTCGCGGCCGCCCGGTTGGTCTTGATCTTGGGCATCGGATGTCCTTTCGGTTTTTATGTCACTGGCTGAGGCGCCTCGCTGTATCGAACAAAAAAGACTTTCACGACCTTCGGTCGTGAAGTCCGATACAGTTCGGACTTTCCGTCCTGCCTATGCCGGCTTGTTGCCCCATTCCCGCGTGATACCTCGGGAGCGATGGCTGGTCCTTAGATGCAATATCCCGGATTGAACAGCCATTCGGCTGTCGAAAGCCACCGGGCCGCGCAGTATGCCAGTTGCGGCAAGCCCTTGCAAATCAGCCGCTTGTGAGGCGGCGCTGTGGTTCGACGCCGCTGGTTCGAACGGCAAATGCATCGGCCACATACAACAACGCCGGGCGAGCCCGGCGTTTCGTGAGCACGACGGTTGCCGTCGGCTAGCGCCTGAACAACTCCTGCTTTTCCTCGGTGGACACCAGCTCGACGGCGCCCAGCCCTTCGGCAAGGCTCCTCGCGTCGCCACCCTGGGCGAGCTTGATGCGCAGGCGCACCTCGTTCTGCGAGTCGGCGAAGCGCAGCGCGTCCTCGTAGGTGATCTCGCCGGCCTGGTAGAGCTCGAACAGGCTCTGGTCGAAGGTGCGCATGCCAAGGTTTGTGGATTCCTTCATCACGTCCTTGATCTTGTGGATCTCGCCGTCGCGGATGTAGTCCTGGATCAGCGGCGTGCCGAGCAGGATTTCCATCGCCACGCGGCGGGCCTTGCCGTCCGGCGTCGGGATCAACTGCTGCGCGACCACGCCCTTGAGGTTCATCGACAGGTCCATCAGCAGTTGGTTGCGACGATCTTCCGGGAAGAAGTTGATGATCCGGTCGAGCGCCTGGTTGGCGCTGTTGGCGTGCAGC
>DATHOV010000510.1:0-2125 GCA_035484515.1 Lysobacteraceae bacterium | reverse complement strand
ACTGGCCGCAGGCGCGGCGATCGCGCCCGATGCATGGAGCGCTGCCACGACGGCAAGCGCGAGGCAGGTCGTGCGCGGTCCGAAAAAAAGAGATGTTGTGGTCATTTGAGACTCCTCGTGTGGGTCGGACGCAAGCGCTGTAACGGAGCGATCCCCTGACGCGTACATCGCCGGAAGTGGTTGGGGTTGGAAACGGCACATGGACTCGGCGGCATGCAACGCCGGTTCACTTACCCCAGACGCGCAAAGGGAAAACGAACTCGATCATCGGATTTGCTCGGCGGAACGAAGCCGCGCCACGTCAGCGACGAATGGTCCAGGCGCATGTCAGGTAGCGCCAATTCGAGTGGTACGAGCGCGGCGGCATCCAGCAACCGACGCTTCACTTGCCGGCAGCGATCGCCTTGCGCATGTTCGCAGCTTGAGCCATTTCGTCGCCCAGCCGGTCTGGATACTTCTTCAGCACCGGTTCGATGCGGTCGAGGGCGGCGGTGGCTTCGGCGTCGCGATGCAGTCGATGCAGCGCGTCGGCGTAGAAGATCGCCAGTTGGGCGAAGTCGGGGGATCGCGGGTCCACCTGGCGGTTGATCGGCGAGAGCAGGCGATCGGCCTCGTCGAAGCGACCCTGGAGGATGCGGATGCGACCAACCTCGCCGCGCAATTTCAGTGCGTCGCTGCTGCTTTCTCCGTCGATCGCCGCGGCCACGCGTGCGGCCTCGATGAAGTTGGCCGCGGCCAGTTCGAGCTTGCCGTCCAACTGCTCGTACAGATTCCCGAGAGTCGACAGGCATTTGAGCAGGTCCTGGTGGGGACGTGAGTGAATCTGATGCTGCATGTCGCACCCGATCTGGGTGGCGGCAGCCGCATCGTCGAGGCGATGCAACTGCAGATAGGCCATGCCGAGGGTGATCTGGGAATTTGCGACCGAGCTCGAACGCTCGCCATACACCCGTTTCTGGCGGGCGATCACGTCCTGCATGATCGTCACGCCCTCGCCGGCGCGGTTGAGGTTCCAGTCCAGCAGATCGGCCAGCGACTTCCTGGCATCGAGCACGTCGGGATGATCGGCGGGCAGGTTCGCTTCGAGTGTCTTCAGGCCCTGCCGGATCAGGGGCTCGGCTTTCGCGGTCGCGTTCGCGATCGCATAGCCCTGGCCCAGTTGCACTTGTTCCCTGGCGTAGTCGACGGGAGACACATCGGGGTCGTGGGCCAGGTCGCGCAGTAGTGTCTGCATGGCCTGTAGTGCGACGCTCATGCCGTGGTCCATGTACGAATCGGCCAGCAGCACGCGCGCCTCCCATTGCTTCCCCGGCCTGTCGCCCAACGTGCGCTGCAGGGTCAGCGCACGGCTCGCAAAATCGCGCTGCGCCTGGTGATCGCCACGATCCTGCATCAGATGCGCGCGCTGCAGGTCGTAGGCCAGCACGGTCCGGCTATCGATCGTGGACGAGCGGTCGAGAATCCGTTGCGCCTCGTCGAGCAGACCGACCGCGGTGTTGCGGTCGTCCAGGCTCACGTAGACCCCCGCCAGCACGCCGAGCATCCGCACGCGTTCGCCCGGCTCGGCGTCCAGATCCCCGGCAAGGCGCTGGCGCGCATGGTCCAGCACGGTGCCGATCGGCTGGTCGCGCGACAGGGCATCGGCAGGATCGGCGGCCTTGAAGACGTCGGTCAGGAACCGCGCGACGTGTTCGGCATGGTCGCGCTCCTGGCGGGCGAGGTCGCGCTCGCGCGCGATCCGCTGCGATTGCACCCACAGCGTCGTCACGAAGGCGCCGACCAGCAGCAGCGCCGTCGTCGCCAAGCCGACCGCGAGCGCATGCCGGCGCAGGAATTTGCGCGCCCGGTACCAGCGCCGGCCGCGCAGCGCAGCCACCGGCCGGCCGTCGAGGTAGCGACGCAGATCGTCTGCGAGCTGTTCGGCCGAGCCGTAGCGCTCGCGCGGCGGCTTGCGCAACGTGCGAGCGACGATCGCATCGAGGTCGCCGGTCAGTTCGCGCGCCAGCGCCGCCGGTTTCGCTGCGCCATGCGCCAGCGCGACCGTCTCGGTGGCGCGCGCAGCGCGCGCGCTCGGCGCTTCCGGAGCGACTTCGAGGATGCGCTGTTCGAGCTGCCCTGCGGTCAG
>DATHOV010000509.1:0-5703 GCA_035484515.1 Lysobacteraceae bacterium | reverse complement strand
AAGCTGAAATTGTTCATGCGCGGCAGTGCCATGTCCGGCGCGCCGATCATCATCGGCACCATCCAGTTGGCCAGGCCCACGAAGGCCGGCATCACTGCGCCGAAGATCATCACCAGCGCGTGCATGGTGGTGAGCTGGTTGAAGAACTCCGGCTGCATGAACTGCAGTCCCGGCTTGAACAGTTCTGCGCGGATGCCCATCGCCATGCTGCCGCCGATCAGGAACATCACCAGCGAGAAGATCAGGTAGAGCGTGCCGATGTCCTTGTGGTTCGTGGACATGAACCAGCGGTGGAAGAAGCCTTCCTTGTGCGCGTGGTCGTCATGGAGCACTACGGTGGTCTTGTTGTTGGCCATGATCTGGAAGCCTCGTAAATATTTCGGCGCGAGCCAGGGGATCAGCGCGCAGCGGGGGCTGCGGGCGCGGCAGCAGCGACAGGCGCTGCTGCGGCAGAAGCCGCCGAAGCGGGCGCGGCCGCTGTGTTGGCGGTCTTCTGTTCGGCCAGCCAGGTCTTGAACTCCGCCTTCGAGACCGCCTTCACCACGATCGGCATGAAGCCGTGGTCGCGTCCGCACAGCTCGGTGCACTGGCCGCGATAGATGCCCGGCGTTTTGATCTTCGTCCAGTTCTCGTTGATGATCCCGGGGATCGCATCCTGCTTCCAGCCGAACTGCGGCACCCACCACGAGTGGATCACGTCGTCGCCGGTCACCACGAAGCGGATCTTGGTGTCGATCGGCAGCACCAGCGGATGGTCGACGTTGAGCAGGTAGACGTTCTCGCCGCCTTCGTTGATCTTGTACGGATCCAGGCCCGAGCCCAGTGCGCGCGTGCGGTCGCTGTCGCGGTCGAGGCGGCTGAGGAACTGCACGCCCTCGCCGACGTACTCGTAGCGCCACATCCACTGGATGCCGTTGACCTTGACGGTCATCTCGGAATCGCTGGTGTCGTACATGCGGAACAGCGTGTCGGTGGCCGGGATCGCCATCACGACCAGGATCACGATCGGCACGATCGTCCAGATGATCTCGGCGGTCGTGTTGTGACTGAACTGGGCGGCGACCGCGCCCTTCGACTTGCGATGGAACAGCATCGACCAGAACATCGCACCGAACACGATGATGCCGATCGCCACGCACAGGCCCATCGTGAGGTTGTGCAGGTGCTGGATGCGCTCGGAGGTATCGGTCACGCCGGGCGTCATGTTGAGCTGCCAGCGCACGGGGTTTGCGTTCGCGAAGCCGGCGGCCAGCAACGCGCCAAGCGCGATGCCGGTCCTTTCGATGCTGCGATTGAAATTCATTCGGACCGTTCCTGATTCGTAGCGTCATTGACCGGCGACGATCCTGCACGGCCCGAAGCCGCCAGCAACGCGTCGTGCAACCTGTCGGCGAGAACCTTGCGCTCTTCCGGCGCGAGGAAACCGCCCACTTCCACCTGCAAGCCCCGCGAATCCAGCACCACGTGCGGCTCCGAGCCGGCATCGCCGACCGACAGCCGCACCCAGCGAGGATGCGCCTGAAACACCGGCGCGTCCGCGGTCGGCGCCGATCCCGCACGCCTGCGCACGCAGACCGTCGTCGCATCGACGTCAATCTGTTCGCGCCGTTCCCCGAGCCGCCACATCCAGCGCAGTGCCGAGGCGACGATCAGGCTGTCGAGCAGCGCGAACGGCGGGGCGTACACGTTGCCCTGCACCGCGCTCAGCAAAGCCACCACCCACATCGTCCCGGTCAGCACGGCGAACAACGCCCCCATCTGACGACCGCTCAGAGCACGCGGCGGACGCAGGACCAGCCGCGTGGGCGGGCATCCCGGAACCGCCGGGTGCAACTCGATCATCGGTGGCGCCTCCGCCGGCAGCGGAAACAAGTCGGGATTCTACCGTTTCGCGACAAACCCGGGCAAGCTGGAATCCATGCGCGGCGCGGAAGATCGGGCCCGTTCGCACATGGCGTGCGTCGGCTCCCGATGTGCGCCGCCTGCTAAACTCGCGCCTCTTCCAGCGCACCACGAACGAAGGCGCCCTCCGGGACTGCACGTGACCGACACCCTGCGATCCGAGCCGTCCCCGACGGGCGACCCGCTGCGCGAGCGCATCACCGCCGCCTGGCTGCGCGACGAGACCGAGCACGTCGACGAACTGCTCGCCGCGGCGCGCTTCACACCGCAGGACAGCTCGATCATAGAGCGCACCGCCGCCGGCCTGGTCGAGCGCGTGCGCACCCGCGCCGAGCACCAGGGCGTGATCGAGGCCTTCATGCGCCAGTACGACCTGTCCTCCGAGGAAGGCGTACTGCTGATGTGCGTGGCCGAGGCACTGCTGCGCATCCCCGACCAGATGACCGCCGACCGGCTGATCCGCGACAAGCTCGGCGATGCCAACTGGGAATCGCACCTGGGCAAGAGCGAGTCGCTGCTGGTCAATGCCTCGAGCTGGGGCCTGATGCTGACCGGACGCATGGTCGGTCTCGCCGGCGAGACCCGCGGCAACGCGATCGGTGCGCTCAGGCGTCTGGTCGGCCGCGCCGGTGAGCCAGTGATCCGCCTCGCCGTGCGCCAGGCGATGAAGATCATGGGCTTCCAGTTCGTGATGGGCCGGACCATCGAGGAAGCGCTGACTCGCGCGAAAAAGGCAGACGCCAGCTGCTACCGGCATTCCTTCGACATGCTCGGCGAGGGCGCGCTCACGACTGCCGACGGCGCCCGCTACTTCGAAGCCTACCGCAAGGCCATCCTGGCGATCGGCGCGACCGGCCCGGGCGGCAGCTATCTCGGCCGGGACGTGTTCGCGGCGCCCTCGATATCGGTCAAGCTCTCGGCCCTGCACCCGCGCTACGAGCATGGCAAGCACGCGCGGGTGATGACCGAGTTGCTGCCACAGGTGGTCGAACTTGCGCGACTCGCGAAGTCGCTGGGGATCGGCTTCACGATCGACGCCGAGGAAGCCGACCGGCTCGAACTCTCGCTGGATGTGATCGTCGGCGCTTTCGAGGACCCCTCGCTCGCGGGCTGGAACGGCTATGGTCTGGCCGTGCAGGCCTACCAGAAACGCGCGTCGTTCGTGCTCGACTATCTCATCGACGCCGCACGCCGCGCCGGCCGGCGGATGCCGGTACGGCTGGTCAAGGGCGCCTACTGGGACTCGGAGATCAAGCGCTCCCAGGTCGAGGGCCTGGCCGGCTATCCGGTGCTCACCCGCAAGCCGAACACTGACGTGAGCTACCTCGCCTGCGCGAAGAAGATGCTGGGCGCGACCGATGCGCTGTATCCGATGTTCGCGACCCACAACGCGCACACCCTGTCGGCGATCCACCACATCGCACGCCAGGTCCACGGCGACTGGAAGGCCCAGGGCCGGCCCGCGCCGTACGAGTACCAGAAACTGCACGGCATGGGCGACGACCTGTATCGCGAAGTCGTCGGCAGGGACCAGCTCGATGTGGCCTGCCGCGTCTATGCGCCGGTCGGCTCGCACGAGGACCTGCTGCCCTACCTCGTGCGCCGCCTGCTCGAGAACGGCGCGAACTCGAGCTTCGTCAACCGAATCACCGACGCCACGGTTTCTGCCAGCGCGCTGGTCACCGATCCGACTGTCGTCGTCGCCGGTTTCGCTTCGAAGCCGCATCCCAACATCCCGCTACCCCGCGCGCTGTACGGCCCCGGGAGGACCAATTCGATGGGCGTCAATTTCGCCAACGATCAAGACATGCGTGCGCTGGCCGGGCGCATCGCCGCCGCGCAGGGCCCGTGGACCGCCGCGCCACTGGTACCGGGCGCCGTCAATACCGGCACCCAGGTCACCACCACCAGTCCGGTCGATCGCCGGCAGATGGTCGGCTACTGGCTGACCAGCGACGCGGCGACCGTCGAGCGCGCGCTTGCGAACGCAGTCGCCGCCCAACCCGACTGGGATGCGATGCCTGCGGCCGCACGCGCCGGAATCCTCGAAGACGCCGCCGGCCTGCTGGAGGCGGGCAACGCCGGGTTCATCGCGATGTGCATGCGCGAGGCCGGCAAGACGATGGGCGACGGCGTCGCCGAAGTGCGCGAGGCCGTGGATTTCCTGCGCTACTACGCGCAGCAGGCGCGTGCCTCGCTCGTCGATCCGCTCGACCTGCCGGGCCCGACTGGCGAATCCAATGCTTTGAGCCTGCACGGCCGCGGCGTGTTCGTCTGCATCAGCCCATGGAATTTCCCGCTGGCGATCTTCGTCGGCCAGATCGCTGCCGCGCTGGTGACCGGCAACGCGGTGATCGCCAAACCCGCCGAGCAGACCAACCTGATCGGCTACGCTGCGGTGAAGCTGCTGCACGAAGCGGGCGTGCCTGAAGCCGTGCTGCAGTTCCTGCCGGGCGACGGCGCGACCGTCGGCGCTGCGCTGATGCGCGATCCGCGCGTGGCCGGCGTCGCCTTCACCGGCTCGACCGACACCGCGCGCGCGATCAACCGCACGCTCGCCGCACGCGATGGTTCGATCGCGGCCCTCATCGCCGAAACCGGCGGACAGAATGCCCTGATCGCCGATTCCTCGGCGCTGCCGGAGCAACTGGTCAAGGACGCCATCGCGTCGGCATTCGGATCCGCCGGCCAGCGTTGCTCGGCCGCGCGCGTGCTGTTCGTGCAGGAGGACATCGCCGACAAGGTGATCGCCATGCTCGCCGGCGCGATGGACGAACTCGTGGTGGGCGACCCTGCGCAACCGGGCGTCGACATCGGCCCGGTCATCGACGCCGACGCGTTGCGCGCGCTCGAGGAGCACGCCGCCCGTATGGATCGCGAGGCGAAGCTGATCAAGCGGGTGGCCTTGAGCGGGAGCGCTGCGAACGGCACTTTCTTCGCGCCGCGCGCTTACGAGCTCAGGTCGCTCGATCAGCTCACCCGCGAAGTATTCGGCCCGGTGCTGCACGTGATCCGCTACGCGGCGAGCGATCTGGACAAGGTCATCGACGCGATCAATGCGACCGGCTACGGCCTGACCCTCGGCATCCATTCGCGCATCGACGCCACGATCGAACACATCGCATCGCGCGTGAAGGCCGGCAACTGCTACGTCAACCGCAACATGATCGGCGCGGTGGTCGGAGTGCAGCCGTTCGGCGGCGAAGGACTGTCCGGCACCGGCCCGAAGGCCGGCGGGCCGCACTACCTGTCGCGTTTCGTCACCGAACGCACGCTGACGATCAACACCACGGCAGCGGGCGGGAACGCATCGTTGCTGACGCTCGGCGAATAGTCGCCGGTCGGACCGGAGGAAAAAAGAAACCCCGCCGAGGCGGGGTTTCCGGTTTTCTGCGTTTGCGGATCGATCAGAACTTGAACGTCGCCGAGACACCGAACAGGTTGGCATCGGCATTGTACTTGCCGACAAGGGTCGAACCGGTCGCGCTGATGTCGTTCACCGTCGGCGTATCGATGCTGATGCGGCTGTAGCCGATGTTCCAGGACACGTTCTCGTTCGGCAGCCAGCCCAAGCCGACCGAGTACAGGTTGCGGTTGTTGTCGGGCAGGCGCGGATCGCGGGTGGCATCGCTGGTCGGCGTCTCGTCGTGCGCGTAACCGGCGCGCAGCACCCACTCCGGGTCGAGCTTCCAGTCCATGCCGATCGCGACCTCGGTCGAGCTCTTCCAATCGAAGACCTCGGTCGACGGCGGCGTTTCCGAATCGACGAAGCTGACCGTCAGGCCCTTGAATTCGCTCCAG
>DATHOV010000508.1:0-8059 GCA_035484515.1 Lysobacteraceae bacterium | reverse complement strand
CGCGCCGACGAACTGCCCGAGGTCGTGCGCGAGGCGTTCCGGATCGCGCTTTCGGGCCGCCCCGGACCGGTGCTGATCGACCTGCCGAAGAATGTGCAGACCGCAGACGCCTCGCACCTGCCCACGCATGCGCCTGTGCCGATCGACATGCCGCGGGTTGCGACCGGCCGCGAATTGTTCCCCGCGCTGGAACTGCTCGCGCAGGCGCGCAGGCCGCTGTTCTACGGCGGCGGCGGGATCGCGCTCGCCGATGCGGTGGCCGAGTTCCGTACCTGCATCGAAGCCACCCAGGTGCCGGCCGTGCTCACCTTGCGCGGACTGGGCGCGTTGCCGTTCGACCATCCACTCAACCTCGGCATGCTCGGCATGCACGGCTCGCGCGCGGCCAACCTCGCGGTGCAATCGTGCGACCTGCTGGTCGTGGCCGGTGCGCGCTTCGACGACCGCGCGACCGGCAAGCTCGCCGAATTCGCACCGCATGCACGCGTCGTCCACCTCGACCTCGACCCTGCCGAGTTCAACAAGCTGCGACGCGCCGACGTGACCGTGCACGGCGACCTGCGCAACAGCCTGGATGCGCTCGCGACCGCGCTGCCGGAATGCTCGACCTGGCGCGCGACCTGCCTGGCGCGCAAACAGCGCGAGACCGCGCGTTACGACGCACCCGACCGCGGCGTGTATGCGCCCGCCCTCCTGAAGCGGATGTCGGAACTGGCGCCGGCCGCGATCGTTTCCTGCGACGTCGGCCAACACCAGATGTGGGTCGCACAGCACTGGCGATTCAACGATCCGCGAAAACACTTGACCTCGGGGGCACTGGGCGCGATGGGCTTCGGCCTGCCGGCCGCAGTCGGCGCGCAACTCGCGTGTCCGGAGGCGAAGGTCGTGTGCGTGAGCGGCGACGGCTCGTTCCTGATGAACGTGCAGGAGCTGGCGACGCTGGGCCGCTACGGGCTGCCGGTGAAGATCGTGCTGCTCGACAACCAGCGCCTGGGCATGGTGCGGCAGTGGCAGGAACTGTTCTTCGACCAGCGCTATTCCGAGACCGATCTTTCCGACAACCCGGACTTCGTCGCACTCGCGAATTCGTTCGGCATCCAAAGCGAGCACCTCGACCGCGCCGACGGTTGCGAAGCCGCGCTGCAGCGCCTGCTCGCGACGCCGGGACCGGCGCTGCTGCATGTGGCGATCGATGCGCACGCGAACGTCTGGCCGCTGGTCCCGCCCAACCGCAACAACGCCCAGATGATCCTCGATCCCGAGGATGCCGACGCGACATTGCCCACCTGATCGAACAAGACAGATGCAACGCAACCACCCCGCACCACTACCGGAGAAGGCCATGCGCCGCTACCAACTCGAACTGACCCTGCGCCGCGCCGAAGGCGCACTGGCCCGCGTGATCGGCACCGCCGAACGTCGCGGCTTCACGCCGGTCGGCGTCGAAGGCGAGACCCGCATCGACGGCGATCGCTGGTACCTGCGGCTTGCGGTCGAGAGCGAGCGCTCCGCGGAGTCGCTGCGCGCGCAACTCGAAAAACTCTACGACTGCCTGGCGGTGGAGGTGACCTCGTGAGCCTGGGAACTTCGAATCCACCGCTGGAGGCCGAGACTTCCGGTGCGGTCGATGGGAAGGCTCCGGTCGCTTCGAAAAAGGTTTCGATTGCGCGAACGGAAAGCCCTTCGGCGACAGGAGGCGCTCGGCTGGCTTGGTTCGACGGCGACCTCGTCGACGCGAATTCGCCCTGCGCCCCGCTGACCACGCACGCCATGCACTACGGCAGCGGCGTGTTCGAAGGCATCCGCAGCTATGCGCTCGCCAATGGCGGCACCGCGGTGTTCCGCCTGCGCGATCACCTCGAACGCATGCGCAAGGGAGCGAACCTGCTGGGCATCGACTTCGATATCGACCAGGCGACGCAGGCCGTGTTCGCCACGCTGCGCGCGAACGGCCACCGCGATGCCTACGTGCGCCCGCTCGCATGGTGCGGCACCGGCTCGATCGGCCTCGACGTCGCGCCGCTGTCCAAGCACCTGATGGTGGCGACGCTGCCTCTGGACGGTGCTGCCTCGGTACACCTGGGCGGCGCGCAGGTGCGGTTGGGGGTGTCGTCGTGGCGACGCAATCCGGCGAGCTCGCTGCCGCCGTTGAAACTGTGCGGCGCCTACGTCAATTCCATCCTCGCCAAGGCCGAGGCGAAGTCGCGCGGCTTCGACGAGGCGCTGTTCGTCGATGCGCAGGGACTGGTCGTCGAATGCACCGGCGCGAACGTGTTCTTCGTGCGCGACGGTCGCATCGTCGCGGTCGATCACCCCGACGCCCTGCCCGGCATCACCCGCGACACGCTGATCGCACTGACCGGGGCCGTCTCGCGCACGGCCGGACTGGAGGAGCTGTGCGATGCCGACGAAGTATTCGTCTGCGGCACCGCCGCCGAAGTCACCCCGATCGCCGCGCTGGATGGACGCCGCTACGCCGGCGACGCGACCGCGCACGAGATCGCGCGGCTGTACCAGCGCGTCGTGCACGGCGAGGACGCCGACGTCAACGGATGGCTCAGCCATGTCTGACGGATCGCGCGCCGAACCCGAGGTCGACGTCGGCGACGTACTGGCCGCGCAGGCGCGCCTGCGCCCGTACCTCGCCGCGACGCCCCTGCATCACGCCGAGCGCTTCGGCTGCTGGCTGAAGCTCGAGAACCTGCAGCGCACCGGCTCCTACAAGGTACGGGGCGCAATGAACGCCCTGCTCGTGGCGCGCGAGCGCGGCGATGCGCGCCCGGTGATCGCGGCATCGGCCGGCAACCACGCGCAGGGCCTGGCGTGGGCCGGCTATCGCCTGCGCAGGCCGGTGATCGCGGTGATGCCGCGCTGCGCGCCGCAGACCAAGATCGCCGGCGTCGCCCACTGGGGCGCGGTCGTGCGCCTGCACGGCGACAACTACGACGAGGCCAGGGCCTTCGCCGCCGAACTGGCCGCGCAACACGACTACCGCCTGCTGTCCGCGTTCGACGACCGCGACGTGATCGCAGGACAGGGCACGGTCGGACTGGAACTGGCCGCGCTCGCGCCCGACGTGGTGCTGGTGCCGATCGGTGGCGGCGGCCTCGCGGCCGGCGTCGCGCTGGCGCTGAAACGACAGGGTGTGCGCATCGTCGGCGCGCAGGTCGAGGGTGTCGACGCGATGGCACGCGCGTTGCGCGGCGATCGCGCAGTGCGCGAAGTCGCGGCCACGCTCGCCGATGGCGTCCGCGTCCGCGAAGCCGGACACATCACCGAGCGCGTGCTGCGCGAGCACCTCGACGACATCGTGATCGTGCGCGAGGCCGAACTGCGCGAAACCCTGGTCCGCCTCGCGCAGGAGGAGCACGTGATCGCCGAGGGCGCAGGCGCGCTGGCCCTGGCCGCGGGACGCCGCATCGTCGGCAGGCGCAAATGCGCGGTGGTCTCCGGCGGCAACATCGATCCGCTCGTGCTCTCGCAACTGCTCGCCGACGTGCGCCCACGCGCGCCGCGCCGTCCTCGCCAGCGCACCCGCGAGACGCTCGCGCTGGAGCCGGCCATCGTGCGTGCCTTGCCGCTTCCACGCTCCGCCATCGCCGATCCACCGATCCGCCACCGCACCATCACCCTGGAATCCTGTGCATGAATCCGGCCATCCCCGAGGACGTCGTCATCTTCGACACCAGCCTGCGCGACGGCGAGCAGTCGCCCGGTTGCAGCATGACCGCGGCGCAGAAGCTGCGCTTCGCGCATGCGCTCGCCGACCTCGGCGTGGACGTGATCGAAGCCGGCTTCCCGGCAAGCTCGGCCTCCGACCTCGAGGCCACCCACGCGATCGCGCGCGGGATTCGCGGCTCCACGATCGCGGCGCTCGCGCGCTGCCACGCCAGCGACATCGAATGCTGCGCACGCGCGATCGAAGGCGCGGACCGGCCGCGCATCCACGTCTTCATCTCGACCAGCCCGCTGCACCGCGAGCACAAGCTCGGCCTGGATCGCGACGAGGTGCTGGAGCGCGCGATGATGGGCGTGCGCCTCGCGCGCCGTTATGCCGACGACGTCGAGTTCTCGGCCGAGGACGCGCTGCGAACCGAGCCGGAATTCCTTGTCGAGGTGTTCGGCGCGGCGATCGCAGCCGGTGCGCGCACGATCAATGCCCCCGACACTGTCGGCTACACCACGCCGGGCGAGATCCGCGCGCTGTTCGAATACCTGCGCGCGAATGTGCGGCATGCCGACCGCGCGGTCTTCAGCACGCACTGCCACAACGACCTCGGCCTCGCTGTCGCCAACAGCCTCGCCGCGATCGAGGGTGGCGCACGTCAGGTCGAGTGCACCGTCAACGGCATCGGCGAGCGCGCCGGCAATGCGGCTCTCGAAGAACTCGTCATGGCGCTCAACGTACGCAGCAACTGGTTCAACGTGCGCACACGCATCGACACGCGCCGGTTGGTGCCGACTTCGCGCCTGCTCACGCGCATCACCGGCATGGGCGTGCAGCGCAACAAGGCGGTCGTCGGCCAGAACGCGTTCGCCCACGAAGCCGGCATCCACCAGCACGGCATGCTCAAGCACCGCAGCACCTACGAGATCATGCGTCCCGAGGACGTCGGCTGGTCGCAGTCGCAGATCGTCCTCGGCCGCCACAGCGGGCGTGCTGCGCTGGACGATCGCCTGCGCAGCCTCGGTTTCGGCCTCGACGAGGCGCGGCTGAATACCGTGTTCGCCGGTTTCAAGGCGCTCGCCGAGAAGAAGCGCGAGGTGTTCGACGCCGACCTCGAAGCCCTGGTGCTCGGCACCGATGCGCGCAGCGCACGCGGGTACCGCCTCGCCCGCGCCCACGTCAGCACCTCGGTTGCCGGCGAAGGGCTGCCGACCGCGAGCGTGCAGCTGGTCGATCCCGACGGCGCCACGATCCACGAGGCCGCGATCGGCGACGGCCCGGTGCACGCGCTGTTCGCGGCGCTCGCGCGCGCGACCGGCGTGCAACTGGAGATCGAGAGCTACCAGGTATCGAGCGTGACCACCGGCGAGGACGCGCAGGGCCAGGCCAGCGTCATTGCGCGCGTGGATGGCGCCGAGATGACCGGCTCGGGAACCAGCACCGACATCCTCGAAGCCAGCGCGCTGGCGTGGCTGGAGATCGCCAACCGTCTGCTGCGGACGCGGCGGTCGCAGCGCGAAGTGGCGGTGGCGTGATGCGCGATCAGCGAAGGAAACGACACGGCAACAGCCCCACAACCCGGCCTTCTCCCGCGAACGGAAGAAGGAGACGAGCGAAGACCGCCATGACCACAGCATCGCCACGCACCCTGTTCGACAAGCTCTGGGACGCCCACGTCGTCGTGCCCGAGAGCGAGGTCGCGCCCGCGGTCCTCTACATCGACCTGCACCTGATCCACGAAGTGACCTCGCCGCAAGCCTTCGCCGAACTCGACGCGCGCGACCTCCGCGTGCGCCGACCGGAGGCGACCAAGGGCACGCTCGATCATTCGACGCCGACGCTGCCGGCCGGCGCCGACGGCGTGCTGCCCTACGCGAGCGAGGCCGCGCGCACCCAGGTCGAGACCCTGCGCACGAACGCCGCCCGCCACGGCATCGAGCTGTTCGATTTCGGCAGCGCGCACCGCGGCATCGTCCACGTGATCGCGCCCGAGCTCGGGCTGACCCAGCCCGGCATGACGATCGTCTGCGGCGACAGCCACACCTCCACCCACGGCGCCTTCGGCGCGCTCGCCTTCGGCATCGGTACCAGCGAGGTCGCGCACGTGCTGGCCACGCAATGCCTGCTGCAGCGCAAGCCGAAGACGCTCGCGATCACGATCGATGGCGAACTCGGTTCCGGCGTGACCGCGAAGGACCTGATCCTGCACGTGATCGGCACGATCGGCGTCAACGGCGGCACCGGCCATGCGATCGAGTACCGCGGCTCGACGATTCGCGCGCTGTCGATGGAAGAGCGCATGACCGTGTGCAACATGTCGATCGAGGCCGGCGCGCGTGCGGGACTGGTCGCGGCGGATGAAACCACCTTCGAATACCTCGCGCATACGCCGCGCGCGCCGCACGGCGATGCGTTCGCGCGCGTGGTCGCGCACTGGCGCACGCTGCACAGCGACGAAGGCGCGCGCTTCGATCGCGAGGTGCGTATCGATGCGTGCGCGATCCGGCCTTCGATCACCTGGGGCACGCATCCGGGACAGGTCAGCGCGATCGCGGCGGCGCTGCCGGACTCGGGCAACGCCGACGATGCGAAGGCGCTGGCCTACATGGGCTTCAAGGGCGGCGCCGCTCTCACCGGGCAGGCGGTCGACGTGGTCTTCGTCGGCAGCTGCACGAACTCGCGTCTGGGCGACCTGCGTCAGGTCGCCGACGTGCTGCATGGACGCCGCGTGCATCCGCGCGTACGCATGCTGGTCGTGCCGGGATCGGCACAGGTCAAGCGCGAGGCCGAGGCCGAGGGCATCCACGACATCGTGCGTGCGGCCGGTGCGCAATGGCGCGAGCCGGGCTGCTCGATGTGCATCGCGATGAACGGCGATCTCGTCGGGCCCGGCCAGCTCGCCGTTTCGACGTCCAACCGCAACTTCGAAGGCCGCCAGGGCCCCGGCGCGCGCACCGTGCTTGCCTCGCCGCTGACGGCTGCGGCGTGCGCGATTGCCGGTGAGATTGTCGATCCCTGCACCTTCCTTTCGTCGCTCGCCCCTCGTCCCTCGCCATGTCAGCTGGAGGAAACCGCCTGATGGCCGCCTTTACCGAACTGCATTCGCGCACCATCGTCCTGCGCGAAGCCAATATCGACACCGACCGCATCATCCCCGCACGCTTCCTCACGACGACCGCGCGCAAAGGGCTTGGAAGGCACGCGTTCAACGACTGGCGCACCCTGCCGGACGGCACGCAGAATCCGGACTTCGCCTTCAACCGCGCGGAGAACGCCGGCGCGGCCATCCTCGTCGCCGGCCGCAACTTCGGCTGCGGCTCCTCGCGCGAGCACGCGCCATGGGCACTGCTCGACCTCGGCCTGCGCGCGGTGATCAGCGCGCAGATCGCCGACATCTTCCGCAGCAACGCGCTGCGCAACGGGTTGCTGGCGATCGTGCTCGACGAAGCGATCGTCGAGGAACTGCTGGCGCGGCCCGGCATCGAGCTGCGCATCGACGTCGCGAGCCGCAACGTCACGCTGCCCGACGGCCGCGCGTTCGCGTTCCCGCTCGATGCCTTCGCGCAGACCTGCCTGCTCGAGGGCGTCGACGAATTCGGTTACCTGCTCAGGCAGGAGCCCGCCATCACCCGTTACGAAGAGAACCGTCATGAAGGAAGCCGCCATGCACGCTGACATCGTCGTCCTGCCGGGGGACGGCATCGGTCCCGAAGTCACGGCCGCCGCCGTGCAGGTGCTGCGCGCGGTCGGCGAACGCTACGGCCACACGTTCGCGCTGCACGAGCATGCGATCGGCGGCGCGGCGATCGACGCGACTGGCGAGCCGCTGCCGTCGACCACGTTGAACGCCTGCCGCCAGGCCGATGCCGTACTGCTCGGCGCAGTCGGCGGCCCGAAGTGGTCCGATCCGCAGGCCAGGGTGCGACCCGAGCAGGGACTGCTCGCCCTGCGCAAGCAGCTCGGCCTGTACGCGAACCTGCGCCCGGTGAAGCCGCATCCGGCCGTGCTCGGCGCCTCGCCGATCAAGCCGCACCTGTTGTCCGGTGTCGACATCATGGTGGTGCGCGAACTCACCGGCGGGGTCTACTTCGGACCGAAGATGCGCACCGGCGACTATGCGAGCGACCTGTGCGAATACAGCGTCAGGGAGGTCGAGCGCGTCGTGCGCCGCGCCTGCGGCCTCGCGCGCCAGCGTCGCGGTCACGTGACCTCGGTCGACAAGGCGAACGTGCTCGAGACCTCGCGCCTGTGGCGCGAAGTCGCCACGCGCGTCGCCCGCGAGGAATTCCCGGACGTCGTCGTCGAGCACCAGCTCGTCGATTCGATGGCGATGCACCTGATCGCGCGTCCGCGCGAGTTCGACGTGATCGTCACCGAAAACATGTTCGGCGA